>JAKDLE010000739.1 GCA_030453005.1 Pseudonocardia sp.
CTCGGTGGTGACGAGCGCAAGCGTGGCGTTCGTCAGCGCTCTCCGCGGAGTTCCTGCGCGAGTTCCTCGCGAGCCGCGGCCACTTCATCGCCGCGCGCTCCCTGTCTCGAGGTCGGCGGTAGCGAGCTGGGCGGCGGTGTAGTCGACCTTCCGGCGCTGGAGCTCGGCGAGACGGGCGAGCGACGAGGGCGCGGCCGGATACGAGGGCCGTGCCGGAGGGTAGCCGTCGCGACGCAGCAAGCCGGTGAGCGGGCGCGCGAGCCGGTTCGGCAGCACCGTCAGGTAGAACACCGGCGCCGCGGCCTCGGACTCGGCCAGCGCCTGGAGCAGGCGGGGCATGCTCAGTGGTGACCGACGGTCCTTGGCGTTGCGGGAGAACAGCGCACGGAGCCTGACCAGCTGTCGGCCCAGGGGCGCGAGGCGGAGGACCCCGTCGACGTCATGGACCACGCCGAACGCGGGCCCGGCACCCTGGGCGTGGCCGGGACTCGCCCGCGCCGTGTCCGTCCGGTCGGTCATCGGGCCCACGCATGCCGCTCAGGTCGACACCGCGCTCCGCGGGGTACGAGCCCGCTGCTGCCCGCCGAAGCGTCCATCCGCGGGATTCCGGCCGAAACACCATCGGGTGAGCACGGGACTGTCGGTGCAGCCCACTACCGTCGGCCCGGACAGCGGGAGAGAGGGGTCACGATGTCGGTCGGTCTGCTGGCGGGGAGCCGGCAATGGACGGATGTCCCGGACGGGTACGCCGCGCTGGTCGAGCAGCTGCTGCAAGCGCCGGGTGTCGACTCGGACCGGTCTGCGCTGGTCGACGAGGCGGGCCGGGTGTGGAGCAGGCCCGGTTTCGACACGATCCTGTCGCAGTCGCGCCTGGGGTTCAGCCCGTTCGACTACCAGCTCGCCACGATGCAGACGGTGCTGCGCCGGATGCGGGGCCGGGCGATCCTGGCCGACGAGGTCGGGCTGGGCAAGACTATCGAGGCCGGGCTGGTTCTCTCCGAGCTGCGCATGCGTGGGCTCGCCGACCGCGTGCTGGTGATCACCCCGGCCGGTCTGGTCGATCAGTGGCGCGAGGAGCTGGAACGCAAGTTCGCCCTGCCCACCACGATCGCCGCCCGCGGCGGCTGGGAGGCGGGCGACGACCGGCCGGTCGTGCTCGCGTCGCTGGCCGCGGCCCGGCGCGACCCACTGCGTGCCGCGGTGCTCGACCAGCGGTGGGACGCCGTGATCGTCGACGAGGCCCACCGGCTGCGCAACCCCACGAGCGCGTCGGGCAAGCTCGCCCGCGCACTGCGCACCCGGTACCTGCTGCTGCTCACCGCCACCCCGGTGGAGAACCGCCTGCAGGACCTCTACGAGCTGGTCAACCTCGTGGCCCCGGGCCTGCTCGGCACCGCAGCCCAGTTCCGCCGCGCGCACGGCACCGCCGACACCGAGGTCGGCGCGCTGCGCAACGTCGCCGCGTTGCGGGAACGCACCCGCCAGATCATGGTGCGCCATCGGCGCAGCGAGGTCGCTGTGCTGCTCCCCCAGCGCCTGGCCGAGACGGTCCTCGTCACCCCCTGCAGCGACGAGGAGTCCCTCTACACCGACCTCACCACGCGTATCCGGGAGCAGGCCCGCGACGCGGCTCCGAGCCGCCGCCTGGCGCTGCGAAGCCTCACCCGCCTCGCCGGATCCTGCCCGGCGGCCGCCGCACCGACCCTCGACAAGATCGGCTGGACGGATCTGGCCGAACGCGCCCGGGAGATCCGCCGGCCCCGCAAGTTCGACGAGCTGCTCGCCCGGCTGCGCAGCCACCACGAGCGCGGGGAGAAGGTGCTCGTGTTCACCGCGTTCCGGCACACCCTCGACGCGCTGGTCGCCGAGGTCGCCGCGGCGGGCGTCCCGGCCGCCGTCTACCACGGCAGCCTCTCGCGCCGTGAGAAGGACGCCGCGGTGGCCGCGTTCGCCGCCGACGTACCGGTGCTGCTGTCCACCGAGTCCGCGGGCGAGGGCCGCAACCTCCAGTTCTGCCATGTGATGATCAACATGGATCTGCCGTGGAACCCGATGCAGATCGAGCAGCGCCTGGGCCGGCTGCACCGGGTCGGGCAGCAGCACGACGTGCTGCTGGCCAACCTGGTCTCCCGCGGCACCATCGAGCAGCACATCCGGCACGTGCTCGCAACGAACATCAACCGGTTCGCGCTGGTAGTGGGCGAGCTGGACATGATCCTGGGCCGCGTCACCGACGACTTCGACTTCGAGTCCTCGGTGTTCACCGCCTACGTCACCGCCGCCGACGACGCGGCGTTCACCGCGTCGCTCCACGACCTGGGCTCAGAGCTG
>JAKDLE010000740.1 GCA_030453005.1 Pseudonocardia sp.
CGTCATCGACGGGTGGACGGCCCCCCTGCAGGCCGCCGAGCCCGACCTGCTCTCGTTGAGCCCGTCGACGCCCGACCTGCCCCCGGTGCTCGCAGCGCCTGCCGCCACGGACAGCGCACCGAGCACCGAGCCGGCGTCCACGACCGAGGCCGCCCCGACCGAGGAGGCCGAGGCGTCCGACGAGCAGGCGGCGTCCGACGGGCAGGCGGCGTCCGACGAGGCGACGTCCGACGAGGGGGCGTCCGACGAGCAGGCGGCCACGAGGCCCACAACACGGCGCTCCACAGGCACCGCCCCGGGCGGTCTGCCGTGGCGCTCCGGCCTGGTCATCGGCACGCAGGCCGAGGTCGACAGCTGGGAGAGCTACCGCGGTCGCCCCATCGACGTCGTGCACGGCTACACCGACCGCGGCTCGTGGGAGAGCATCGAGTCCGCGGGCTGGATCCTGTCGGCCTGGGCCGACTCGCCCCACGCGCTCGTCATCTCCCAGCCGTTCTGGCCGGAGGGGTCGGGCGGCAGCCTGTCGGAGTGCGCGAGCGGCGCCTACGACGCCAACTGGGCGCGCTACGGCAGCGCGCTGGCCGAGGCCGGGCGCACCGACGCCTACACCCGCCTCGCCTGGGAGTTCAACGGCGACTGGTTCGAGTGGAGCGCCACCGACGTCGGCGCCTGGAAGCAGTGCTACCGCCAGGTCGTGCAGGCGGTGCGGACCACGGCCCCGGACGCGCGGTTCGAGTGGAACATGAACGCCCACGGGTCGCAGACCTCCGACGGCGACGCCTGGAAGTCCTACCCCGGCGACGACGTCGTCGACGTCATCGGCATCGACGCGTACGACCACTACCCCGCCTCCACGACGGCAGCCGAGTTCGACGAGCAGTGCAACGCGAGCGAGGGCCTCTGCTCGGTCATCGACTTCGCCCGCGCGCACGGCAAGGGCGTCGGGGTCACCGAGTGGGGCGTCATCAGCTCCGGGATCGGCGACAACCCCGTCTACATGGAGAAGATGTTCGAGACGTTCATGGCAGCCGCCGACGTGATGGAGTACGAGACGTACTTCAACGAGGAGAACTTCGCCACCACCCTCGACGACGGGGCCAACCCGCAGTCGGCCGAGGTCTACCGCAACCTCTGGGGCGGCTGAGCACCCCGCCGCACGGCCGCCGCGGTGATCAGCTGTCGGACGGCCGTGCGGCCGGGGTCGGGATCACCACGGGTATGCCGTGGTCGCGTCCCCACTCGGCCGTCTCCCGAGCCACGGCGGCCCAGTCGATCGCGGTCGTGCGGCGACTCGGCGTGTGCGAGAAGGGGCCGAGGCCTTCCATGTGGGTGATCAGCTCCGGATCGCTGCCCATGAGCAGCCGTCGCCGGTCCGGGCGGCGCCAGGCCAGCGGCATGGACGCGATGCGCACCAGGCCGCGGACCGCGGACCGCGGCCACCGGGCGACCGGGAGCTCCCCGATCGGGAGCAGGTCGCGGCGCAGCTGCCGACCGCTGTGGGGTGCGTACCCCTGCACGCCGTAGAAGGTCGCGCTGTCCCACGCGCCTCCGGTGAGCGGGAAGTGCCGCAGCAGCCGGATGTCCTCGGTCAGCGCCCGACGGCGGACCCCGAACGTACTGGTGGTCGAGACGGCCCGATACCAGTGGATGTCGCCGACCGGGAACGTCACCCCGGAACCCTGCGCGGCGGGATCCGGACGGACGGCCGGGCGGACCCGGCTACGCTCGGGGTCGAGGGCGCGTGAGCCGTACAGCGTGAAGTAGTCGACGCCGGGCTGGGCGGCCGCCCCGGCGAGGAGATGGCACAGGGCGTCGGGCCGGTAGAGGTAGTCGTCCTCGGCCAGCCAGACGAGCTCGTCGGCGGGGCCCGGGTTGGCTTGGTCGAAGTCGAGCATCTCGCGGTAGGAGCGGGCGGCACTTCCGCCGCGGCGCAGCGCGACGACCCGACCGAACCGCTCCATCACCTGCAGGGTCTCCGCGGGCATCGGGCCGTCGGTCAGGAACGTGACCTCGACGGTGGCCTCGACGTCGGCGACCGCGCGCAGCAGAGCCGCCAGGGCCAGGAGCTTGCTGTAGTACTCCGGGCGGGGTTTGCTGTTGTCTCCGCCGTGTGATCGGTAGAGGATCCGCAGCGGGTGACCGCTGGTGGTCATCGTTCTCCTTCGCGGCGGCGGTCGCCCGACACCGTCCCGTCGGGCAGCCGGCTCGAACACTCTCTCATCCGGGGGGATCGGCACCGGCACCGGACGACGCCGTAGGCCGAGTGGCGGAACGCCCGGCTGAGCCGTTCGCCTGCGAGCTGCGGACGGGCGGGCCCGCCCGTCGG
>JAKDLE010000741.1 GCA_030453005.1 Pseudonocardia sp.
CGCGGGCGTCGAACTGCCTGACACCCCGCAGGACGCCCCGACCGCCCCGGACGGCGCGCTCGCGCACGTCGCCACCTACGGCCCCCACGTCCGGCTCACCTGGTACACCCGCCAGCTCCGCGAGCACACCGACCCCGGAACCGCCGAGGGCAGCACCTTCGTCCCGATCGGGCCCGGTGCTTCCGCCGGAAGCACCCCCGGCTGCACCGGCGGCGAGAGCGCTTCCGGCGGAAGCACCGGCGGCGAGGCGACCGGAGAACGCGACCAGGAGCAAGCCCGGGAGCGGGAGGGACAGCGCCGCGAGGACCAGCGCCGCGCCGACGCCGCACGGGCAGCGGCCGACGCCCGCGACAGCGCGTGCGCGCGGCTGGTCACCGGGCAGCTCGACCCCGAGCTGGCCGTGGAGATCCTGGCCGACACCCTGCTCGTCGGCCACACCGTCGAGCCCTACGAGGCAGTCGACCGGGCCGCCGAGTGGGTCGGCGTCCCACTCGCCGAGTTCGACCGCGACGACATCGAGGACCCGGTCAGCGCCTGGCTCGAGTCCCAGGCCGGCGCCGGACGGCTCCCGGCCCGCCGCGCCGCCGTCGCGGTCGCGCTCGCCGAGATCGAGAACGCCCTCGGTGGAGGCGCCACCTGGACCCCCCGCGCGTGGAACGCCCGCGAGCGCCGCCACGTCCGCCGCCTGGCCGTGCACGCCGGATACGACCTCACCCCCGACGACGAGCGCCGTCTGGACACCCAGGAAGGTGCTTCCGCCGGAAGCACCCCGCACGTGGAGGGAAAACCCCGATGACCGTCGTCGCCGTAGGCAACCAAGGCGGCAGCGCCGGCAAGACCACGCTGGTGGTCAACGCCGCCGCCCGGCTCGCGCAGGTCACCGGCCGCCGGGTCCGCGTGATCGACCTCGACGCCCAGGCCAACGCCTCACACTGGCTCGGCCACCCCGAACCCGCCGCCGGGCCCACGATCAGCGACGTGCTGTTCCACAACGCCGTGCTCGCCGACGCCGACCGTGCCGTGGCCGCCGTCGACGGCCTGACCGTGATCCCCGCGCGGCGCGCGGAGATGGAGGGCGCCGACGTCACCCTCGCCCGCGTGCTGGGCGGCGAGCAGCGGCTACGGATGGCCCTGGCCGCCGACGCCGCGACGACCGGCGAGCAGGGCATCACGCTCATCGACTGCCCCGGCTCGCTGAGCACCGTCACCGTCGCCGCACTGGTCGCCGCCGACCTCGCCGTCACCGTCTTCGCGCCGATGGAGAAAGAGGCCGGCGCGGTGTCGGCATTCGAGAGCACCGTCGGCCAGGTCGCCGCGGCCTACAACCCGACGCTGCGCCTGGCCTCGGTCGTCCCGTCGATCGTCCCCGGCGGCAGCGGCCGCTACTACACCGAGGTGCTCGACCAGGTCCGCGACGGATGGGGCGATCTCGTCGCGCCACCCGTGCGCCGCTCGGTGCGCGTCCCCGAGGCCTACAGCGCGCAGCTGCCGCTGGTCGTCTACGCCCCGACCGAACCGGTCACCGCCGATCTCGCCGCCGTCGTCGACCACCTGCTCGCCGCCGGAGTCCTCGGCGCCCCCACCCGATGAGCCGACGCACGACCCACGACGACCCCACCGACGGCGAGGACCGCGACGCCCGTGGTGCTTCCGCCGGAAGCACCCCCGACCGGGCGGCGGCCGACGAGTGGGTGCTGCTCCAGACCAGCGTGCGGCCCGCCGTGCGAGACCTGACACGCTCGGTGTGCAACGGCGTCACCCGCGCAGTGGGCGAGCGCTACACCCTGCGCCAGTTCCTCACCGAAGCCGTCGAGGCCCACGCCGCCCGTCTGGCCGAGCTCTACAACGACGGCCGCCCCTGGCCGGAAGACTCCCGCCGACTGCCCCGCGGCCGCGGCCTCGGCGACCCGTCGGGTGCTTCCGACGGAAGCACCTGACCACAGCGCCTTGACGCGTACACGTCAACCCCCCGGCCTGGCCGGGGAACCGCCCTCCGAGCAGGGCGAACACGGTAAGATGAGCTCTCCGCTCCGCGACCAGGAGGAACCGCTTTCACTGTCTGGGCCCTGGAAGCTCCCGCCTGCGCGGCGACCACCGCCGCGGCCGTGCGGTCGCGCCGGCTGCGCGCCGTCGACGCCGTACACGCCGCCCTTGCCGCCGCCGACGCCATCGACGGCCGGCTGCGCGCGTTCACCGCGATCCCCCGCCGCGCGGCCGCCGCGGCCGCGGCGGCGCTCGACGCGGACCCGGTCGGCGGGCCCCTGCGCGGAGTCCCGCTCGCGGGGAAGGGCCGCGCCCTCGACACCGCCGAGGTCCGCGCGCTGCC
>JAKDLE010000742.1 GCA_030453005.1 Pseudonocardia sp.
CGCGGCCGCGCTGAGCTCGGCCACCGCGGCGGGCTGGCCCACGACCTCGTCCCAGACCGTCACGGCGACACGGCCTGCGCGGAGGCGCCGATCACGGGGGGCAGCATCGGCGTGAGGCCGGTGACCACGCGCTCGGTCACCTCGTCGGCTGTGCCCTCGGCCTCGACCACCAGGTAGTGGTGCGGCTCGGCGGCGGCCATCCGGGTGAGTAGGCGCCGGACCCGCAGGTGCTCCTCACCGGCCAGGCCGGAGGGAGCCGGAGCAGGCGCGGCACGGTCGAGCAGCACCGAGACGTCGGGCCGCAGCCGCCCGGTGGCCCACAGCACCAGGCTGTCGAACTCGGCGGGATCGACCCCCTCGGCCGCCACCCCGAACTGGGCGAGCGGGCTGGCGACGAACCGGTCGACGACCACGATCGCGCCCTGCGCCAGTGCCGGGCGGATGACCCGCTCGACCAGGTCGGCGCGGACGGCCGCGGCGGCGAGGGCCTTCGCGCGGGCCCCGCTCAGCGCGGCCTCGCGGATGGCGGCGGACCAGCGCTCGCGGTCGCGCCCGGAGTCCTCGAGCTCGACCACCGTGTGCCCGTCGGCGCGCAGCCGCCGGACCAGCCGTTCGGCCTGCTCGGTGGTCTCCTCGGCGGGCGCGCCCTCCATCGCGATCAGCAGTCCCGAGTCTTCGCGGACGTCGCCGCGACGCAGGGCGGCGAGGAGGTCGGGCAGTATCGGCTCGGTGCGCCGGTCGTCCATCTGGCGGTAGGCGAGCATCCCCACCACGGCCGCGACGAGCCCCCCGGCCAGCATGACGATGCGGGTGCCGTCGATGAGGAACCCGTGCCCGAACAGCTCGACGCGCCGCACGCTGACCAGCCCGACGACGACCGGGACCACCGCCATCGACCCCAGCAGGGTGAGCCGCACGATCGACTGGACGAACGCCACGACGCGTCCGCGGACCTCGTCGGCGACCTCGGCTCCGATGATCGTGAGCCCGGTGAGGAAGGCGATGCCCGCGAAGCCGCCGACGAGCCCGACCGCCCCGATCGCGACGGCGAGGTGCGGCGCGAGCGACACCAGTACGAGCGCACCGCCCGCGGCGACGATCGCCGCGCCGAAGAGCCGGTTGTGCGGGATGCGGCGCGCCATCTGTGGTGCGGCACCCATGCCGAGCGCGAGGCCGACGAACACCGAGGCGAACAGGATGCCGTACGCGGCGTTGCCGCCGCCGAGGCTCGTGGCGTAGAGCGTGGCCGATCCGACGACGGTGCCGCCCGCGGCGAAGGCGCCGACGATGCCCGCCACCAGCCCGCGGATCAGCGGCGTGGACGCGACGAACCGGATGCCGTCGCGCAGCAGCGCGAGGACCCCGGGCCCGGTCTCCCGCCGCCGGGACGCGCGTCCGGAGATCTCGGGGATCCGGAACCACACCGTGATCGCCATCAGCAGGTAGGCGCAGCCGGTGATCGTGAGCGCGACGTGGAGCGTGTCCGTCTCGCCCACCCCACCGCCGAGTATCGACCCGACGCCGGACAACGCGGTGAACAGGCCGGACGCCACGAGCACCGCCACCCCGTAGGTGACGACGAGCGCGAGCTGGTTGGCCGTCTCGATCTGGTCCGGGCGGCGCAGCAGGTTGGGCACCGCCGCGTCCTTGGCCGGGATCCAGAACATCGCGCAGATCTCGATGAGGAACACCGCGACGAACAGCCAGACCAGCGACCCGACGACCGGGATGGAGACGAACAGGGCGAACCGCAGCACGTCGCAGACGACCATGACGTGGCGGCGGTCGAACCTGTCGGCCAGTGCGCCCGCGAGCGGGCCCAGTAGGAGCGCAGGCAGCAGCTTGGTGGCGACGACGCCGCCGAGCGCGAAGCTCTGCGCCTGGTAGCCGGAGGTGAGCTGGGTGGCCAGTGCCGAGAGGGCGAGCAGACTCAGCCACTCGCCCGTGGCGGAGACCGCCGTGACCAACCACAACCGCCGGAACGCCGGGATCGCGAGCACGCTGCGCACGCGGTGGGAGGTGGGCGCCGAGAGCTGTGGGACATCGGTCGAGATCGCTTCCACCTCCTCGGCGCCCGGACGGCGGGGTGCACGTCGGTGACCAGCGTAGTCGGGGGCGCCACTGGGAGCGTGGGCGTTCAGCCGTGCACGAGCGTGAACACCAACTGTCCGAAGATGAGGGCGAACACGGCGACGAAGAACAGCGTGAACAGCCGCGACCCGACCTGGCCGCGCGTCAGGCTGGACTGCCCGAGGATCCCGTCCTCGACGACGACCCGCGGGCGTGCGCGGGACCCCGGTCGGCGAGGCGCCGGCGACGCGAAGG
>JAKDLE010000743.1 GCA_030453005.1 Pseudonocardia sp.
TCAGGCGACGCGGCGGGCCGAGTGGTACTCGCGGCCCTCGATCGGGTCGACGGCGACCGGCTTGCCGGAGGTGCTGGCGTGCACCATCTGGCCGTCGCCGATGTAGATGCCGACGTGGCTGACCGGGCTGTAGAAGAACACGAGGTCGCCGGGCTTCAGGTCGTTGCGGGAGACCGGCGTGCCCACCTGCGACAGCGCACGCGAGGTGCGTGGCAGGTCGACGCCGACCTTCTCGAAGGCCCAGTTGACGAGGCCCGAGCAGTCGAAGGACGACGGGCCGTCACCGCCCCAGCGGTACGCGGCGCCGACCTTGCTCAGCGCGTTCGCCACGGCCGAGCTGCGGGACGTCGTCGCGTGGGTGGGGACCGAGGCGGCCGCGGGGACGACCGGGACGCTGACGACGGGCGCGGAGACGGCGCGCGCAGACACGGTGGCCGGAGCGGCGGCCGCGGCCGGGGCTGCGGCGGTGCTCGGCAGCACGCTGAGCAGCGCCGCGGCGGCGGAGGTCGTGGCCACGACGGCGGCACGGGTCGCGTACCCACGGCGGTGGGTCCGCGTCGAGCGGGTCTGCGTCGCGGGGCGACTCGACAGGGGGTGGATCGGCACAGAAGGGTCCTCTTGGTGAGCACCGCCGGGCGATGGCCCCGGGCCGGGGAGCCCGAGGTGCTGCGGGGGCGGTTCCGCGTCCGTCGGTGGTGCCCGGTCGCGCCGCCCCCGCCCGTCCAGACGGTGACCCCGCGCCCTCCACTCCGGGTGAGCGGCGGTGTCGCGAGGCCGCCGAGGACATTACGAACACATATCGGGAGTTCGCATGACGGAACTCTCATTCGTAGATCCCGTTCCCGTGAGGATGTTCACGGGTTCCGACACCCGGAAAGACCAGTACCAGCGGTGTGGTTCCGAATGGCGTGGCGGTACTTCCGCGATACGGGTGAGCAGGGACGCTACCAGCGACGATATACGGCCGTGATGAGACTGAACGAGTGAAATTGCTTCCGATCAGCAAGGATGCACCGGTTATCGAAACAGTTGCAGAAACGAAGAAAAGGTGGAGCGTCAGCGCCGGTGGTGCGGAGGACGCCCGGGGGGCGGCGGGGACGGAGAGGCGGGCGGCGGCCAGGACTGAGGCGCCCCGATTGGCGGCGGCGGCGGCCCGGGCGGCGGCGGCGTCCAGTTCTGCGCGCCGCGGTGCCGGATCGCCACCGTGAGCGCCTCGGGGTGCCCGACGGCTGTTGTACGCGCGCGGACGAGCGTGGCGACCGCCTGTTCGTGCCAGATCGGCGCCGCCGAGCCGACGGTGCCGCGCGCGATCCGGGCCCGCAGGAACGCGAGCTCGGTGACCGCGGCCTGGTACTCCACCACCGCCTTCGCGGTGGCCCGACCCGAGCGACGACGCACTGCGGCCTGCCAGCCGCGCCGCCCGGACAGGCTCGACAGGAGCTCCACCTCGCTGGGGGCGATCCAGCCCGCCTGGGCGAACAGCGGCAGCTGGTCGGCCACCGTGCGCTGCTCCCGCCTGCGCTGCCAGACCACGACACCGACCATCGCGACGAAGACCGGCACCATCACGAACGCGTACACCCCGAAGAACGCGAGCCCACCGAACAGCGTGGCCGAGCCGTTCCACAGCGCGTGCAGCCCGACGGCGAGCAGGTAACCCACCGCCACGGCCAGCACCCGCACCCCCATGCTGCGGTGGCGGGCCGCGATCCCCGCGCCGATGCCGATCAAGGCCGTGAACAGGGGGTGCGCGAACGGCGACAGCACGCCGCGCACCAGGAGCACCCCGAGCACGGCGCCGCTCGGGCCCACCAGCGTGTCCTCGGCGAACGCCCGACCGATGTAGAGGATGTTCTCGGTGAACGCGAACCCGGCCGCGACCAGCCCCGCGTAGACGATGCCGTCCACCACACCGTCGAACTCGCGGTACCGGAAGATCAGCAGCCCGACGAGGAAGGCGCCCTTCAACGCCTCCTCGACGATCGGGGCGATCACGACGGCGCCGTAGAGGTCACCCTGGCCGGTCAGCCCGTCGATGAGCAGCGCGGCGCCCGAGTTGATCACTAGTGCCGACAGGGCGGCGAAGCACGCGCCCCACAGGAACGCGAACAGCAGCAGCCGCGGCGGTTCGGGCTCCCACCGGTCGATCCACAGGAAGGTGGCCACGACCGGGCCGACGGGCAGCAGCGCGCACAGCGCCCCGACGATCACCCCGACCGTGACGAGCCCCACACCGACAATCCAGCGCCGGGGCGCTCCCGCGATCGCGATGACGACGAAGGCGAGGCCGCCGAGGAGATACAGCGGAATCGGCGAGAGTCCGA
>JAKDLE010000744.1 GCA_030453005.1 Pseudonocardia sp.
GACGAGGGCGCCGAGGGTGGGCCCAACGTTGCGAGCGGCTCGACGGCTTGGGCGTCGGCCGCCCACTCCGCCGCCCGCCGGGGGTCGCCGAGGGCGAGGGCCGCCCGCGCGCCGCGCTCGAGGAGGTCGAGCCGGGCGCGGTGCAGCCGAGCCCGTGGCTCGCGCGACCAGTCGGCGTAGACGTCCTCGGCGAGCGGCTCGCCCCACAGCGCGAGCGCCGCGGAGCAGGCACGCAGCGCGGCCGGGTGTTCGCCGGCCGCCGCGCGGTCTGCCGCTGCCAGGAACTCGGTGACGTCCACGACGCAGGGCCCCAGCGCGTACCCGCCGGTGCCGGTGACGATCAGCCGCGGGTCTCCGGTGGCCCGGCGGGCGCGATTGACCAGCACGTTGAGGTTCGCCACCGGGTCCGCGGGGAGCCGGTCGGGCCACAGCGCCTCGGCCAGCTCGCCGTGCGGGATGAGGTCGGTGGCCCGCACCGCGAGCACCCGCAGCAGGGTGCGCACCTTGCGCCCGCCGAACGCCGCGGGCGGAACCTCCTGCCCGTCGCGACGGACCTGGAACCGCCCGAGCAGCTGCAGGTGCACCTCGGGCACCCCGTCATGGTCCTCGGCTGCCAGGTAACCGCAAGGTCCCGGTCCTAGCGTCGGTGCCGTCCACATACCTCAGGAGGAACCCGTGTACGAGCACCAGGACTTCGCCACACCGACCGAGAGCCGCGAGTTCCCGCACGGGCGGCTCGACCTGCTGCACATCGGCGGCGCCGACATCGGCCGCCTCACGCTCCAGCCGGGCTGGCGCTGGTCGAACGACGTCAAGCCGATGGCGGGCACCGAGCTGTGCGAGGCCCCGCACTTCCAGTACCACGTGAGCGGCACACTGCGGATCGCGACGGCCGACGGCGAGGAGTTCGACGCCGTCCCGGGCCAGGTCACCGCCCTGCCCGCCGGGCACGATGCCTGGGTGGTGGGCGAGGACCCGGTGGTCGTCGTCGACTGGTGGGGCGCCTCCGACTACGCGCGGAGGTGATCCGCGCCATGCTGACCACCGTGGACTCACCGGAGATCTACGCCAGGTGCAGCGCCGGGTTCGCCGAGCGCGTGCACACTGTCGACGGGCGCTGGGACGCGCCCAGCCCGCTGCCGGGGTGGGACGTCCGCGCGCTCGTCAACCACCTCGTCAACGAGGAGCGGTGGACGTCGCCGCTGCTCGGCGGGGCGACGATCGAGGAGGTGGGCAGCCGCTTCGACGGCGACCTGCTCGGCACCGAACCGGTGGCCGCGCTCGACGAGGCGGCGGCCTGCGCTCTCGCCGCCGTGCGGACCGAAGGGGCGGTGGAGGGCTCGGTGCACCTCTCGTTCGGCGACCACCCCGCTCGGGAGTACGTGCTGCAGCTCTCCGCCGACCACCTCGTGCACACCTGGGATCTGGCCCACGCGCTGGGCGCCGACGAGAGGCTCGACGCCGACGTCGTCGACGCGGTCCTCGACTGGTTCGGCTCGACCGAGGACCTGTACCGGGAGATGGGCGTGATCGGCCCGCGCGTCGAGGTCCCGGCCGGGGCGGGTGCGCAGGCGGTGCTGCTGGGCCGGTTCGGGAGGACGCCGTGAACGCCGTCGACGTCGTCGCGCGGTTCCAGAAGGCGTTCGACGCGCAGGACGTGGACGCGATCATGGCGGCGATGACGCCGGACTGCGTCTTCGAGGACACCTCCCCGCCCGACGGCACCCGCCACGTCGGTGCCGACGCGGTGCGGGCTGTGTGGGACGCACTGTTCAGGGAGTCGCCGGACGGGGCGTTCCGCACCGAGGAGGTGGTCGCGGTCGGGGACCGGGTCGTCGCGCGCTGGCGCTACGACTGGGTCGACGGGCACGTTCGCGGGGTAGACCTCTTCACCGTCCGAGACGGGCTGGTGGCCGAGAAGCGGGCGTATGTGAAGGGCTGAGCACCGTGCACACCGGCGGGTCGCCGTGCACACCGCTCGGCATGTGCACGCTGCCGTCGCGGAGTGCACGGTGTGCGATCTACAGGTAGGGCCGGGTGATCATCTCCAGGTAGTGGCCGGTGGGGTCGCCCGCCGTGCCCGTCGTTGATGTCGTCGAGGCGGGTCCGCTGCGGGTCGGCCAATGCTCGGCGCCGGCGTCGCACAGGCGGGCGTAGGCGCGGTCGAACAGGTCGCGGTAGAAGCGCGCGGACACGTCGCGGTCGCGCACGGCGATGATGGTGTGGTTGAACGTGATGGTCATGGGATCCTCGGGTTCGTCCGTGGGGGATGGGTGGGCGTGTCGGCCAATCCATGGAGGTCCCCGCGTCGGGCGTC
>JAKDLE010000745.1 GCA_030453005.1 Pseudonocardia sp.
GTTCGGCGACGTCGCGGCCCGACCATCCCAGCGCAAGTGCGCGGCGGCGGGTCGCCATGCACGGCCAGCTCAGGGCGTGCGCGACGCGGCTCAACGCGGTGCCCCGTTCCAACGCGATCCGCAGTGTCAGCGTGGTGCCGCTGGCGGCGAGTGCGTCGCCGCGGTCGGCGAAGGTCTCGGCCCGCAGGACCGTCACGGCGAAGTCGGTGTGCAACCCCGACGCGGTGGGGCTGACGAAGCTGGTGCCGCTGGTCAGCACGACCGGGCTCGGGCGGATCACCCCGTCGACGATGACGCTCGACCCGCGCCTGCTGCTGACCGCCACCCCGACGCTGCCCACGCGGAGCTCCAGCTCGTTCACCGACAGATCCGGCCCGGCTCCCGGCACGGCGAGGTGCCAGCGCGCGCGGTCGGGGCGGGATCCGAGGAACGCCGGGTCGCTCCGCCCACCGACCACACCTCGTTCACCGTGACAGCGGAGCGCGTCTTCGGCCTCCCGACCCAGGTGCAGCAGGCGATGGAGAACATGGGGCAGTTCCTGGCGCAGGCGGCCACCTCGTACGCGGCCTGCCACTCGGTCCAGCGGCGCAGTGGTCTTCCTGCTGGCGGTGTGGGCGGTGTTCGTGTGCCGGCCGCGGAGCATCGCCGTCTTCGCCCTGTGTGCGTCGGTCGTGCTTCCGGCCGCCGCACTCACGATCGGCACGTCGGCAGGCCTCGAGGCCCTCCGGCAGCACACCACCGCCGATCTCGCCGACGGGGGCACCGCCGCGCTGACCGCGTTCAGCGGAACGCTCCGGTCCTGGGGCGTGGAGCCCGAGCCCTTGCTGGAGGTGCTTCGGGAACCCTGACCGCCTGCCCCGATCACAGCAGGTCGGCGGGCCCGAGCAGGAGGAGATCGGCTCGGCCCGAGAGCTCCCCGGCAGCCCCGCCGCGGCTCCACAGCGCCGTGGTCAGCTCCGGATGTTGCTCCGGTAGAAATGCCAGCTTGGCGTGCAACGAGCGCACGTCGCGCCCGGTCAGCGGGCCCGCCTGCCAGCGGGCCTCACCCAGCAGCCGCGTCCGCCCGTCGAGCAGCCCCAGCACGTCGACCTCGGCCGTCTCGTCGCGCCACCACCGACCGACGGACATGGCCGCGGGTAGCGCGTTGTCGTCGACCAGCCGGATCGTGTGGTCGCGCGCGGCCTGCCCGAACACCCGCCCGACGTGGGTCTGCCACCGGCCTTCGACCCGTCGTTGCACTGCGCCGCCCTGGCCGCCCTCGACGAGGTCCGAGTCCTCCCGCAGCACGGTGAACCAGTACGCGAGGTACGGGTCGGCGATCTCGTACATCGGGTCGGCCGTCGAGGGGGCGCCGTGTGGGCGTACCGCGCGCACGTAACCGGCGTGCCGGAGCCGGTCGAGGGTGTAGTCGATCCGCTGCTGGGCCCGGCTCGCGATGCGGGACCGTCGACGGTGGCCTGCCCCCAGCGCGCCGAGGACCCGTTCGTAGCCGCCCCGCCAGTCGAGGTCCTCACTGAGGATGTCGAGGGCGTCTCGCAGCAGCACGCCTCCCGGGGTGAACGCGAGCTCGCCGAGGTTCTGCGCGGGCGAGCGGGCTTCCTCCCACCGCCGCAGGTGCAGCGGATAGCCACCGCAGGCGGCGTAGGCCTCGACGAACTGGTCGGCGGGTAGACGTGGGAGGAACGCGCGGGCCTCGGGCAGCGAGAACGGGTCCATCCGCCGCTCGACCGATGCGCGGCGGTGCAGCCCGCCCTGCGGGCCGAGCATCTGCTTCATCACCGACACCGCGGAGCCGCTCAGCGCGAGGAGCAGGCGCGCTCGGCGGGACCGGCTCTCCCAGACCGCTGACAGCAGGTCGGCGAAGTCGGGTCGCCCGGCCAACAGCCGCGGCGCCTCGTCGAGCACGACGAGCAGCGGTTCGTCCGCCGCCAGCCGGATGACGAACCGCAGGGCGGCCTCCCAGTCGGTGAAGCCGCCACCCATCAGGTCCGCGACGTCCTCGCCGAGCTGCTCGCGAACGGCGAGGGCGAACCGGTCGACCTGGCGTTGCTCGCTGTCCTGCCGGGTCGCGGTGAAGTAGATCGCCCGCTTGTGCTGCGCGAAGTGGGTGAGCAGGTAGGTCTTGCCCACCCGGCGGCGGCCCCACAGCACGGCGAGCTGCGGTTCGGAACGCTGTGCCGACGCCCAGGCCGTGTCCAACTCGCGTAGCTCGGCCGATCGACCGACGAGCTCGGACATCCTGCCTCCAGGTGGTACAAACAACTTGTACTACAAGCTGTTTGTACCACAGCTCACGGCGTCGCGACCTGCCTCAGC
>JAKDLE010000746.1 GCA_030453005.1 Pseudonocardia sp.
CGGCCCCGAAACCGAGCACCCTCTCCACCCCGCGCACGGCGGCGAGCAGCCCGGCGGCGCGCAGCAGGGCGAGGTAGTCGTTGCGGGCGAGCTCGCCGACGTGGCAGGACAGCATCGCGGCGGCCCGGTCCACCAGTGCAGGCGGGCACGGGTGCAGCAGGGTGGGCACCCGCAGATCGGCCCAGATCCCGTAGCTCCACCAGATCGGTGTCCGCCGCGACCGCGCCACGGCGTCGCGCACGGCACGGGCGACGGCCTCGTGCGCGGGATGGGCGTCGTACACGTGTGGGCTCAGCACCAGGTCGGCGCCGTGATCGTCGATCAGGTCGGCGATCCAGGGAGCCAGCAGGCGCTCGGTCGCCGCCAGGTCGTCGCGCGAGCCGAGCGCGGCAGGCGGGTCGCGCACCAGTAGCTCCAGCCCGCCCGTCGCACAGGCCGCGGTCAACTCGCGGTGGCGCCGATCGTGGTCGACGGCCCGACCCAGCCCGCACGCCACGACCACCACCCGGGCGCCGGAGGCGGCGAGCCGCAGCAGCGTGCAGGGGGCGCCGATGCTCTCGTCGTCGGGGTGCGGTGCGATGTGCAGCACGGTCGTCACCGGGTCAGCGTCGCAGGCGGCGACGACCAGGGTGGCGGATCGGCGATGGCAGGCGGTGGCCAGTGCAGCACCGCCGACGCGATGAACAGCACGACCACGACGAGCAGGACGGCGACGGCGGGACGCGTCACAACGCGAGGTCCGCGACCCGTATCGAAGGCATGTCCGCATTGATGTCCGTCGCCGCCATCGGGATCATCGTCCTGCTCGGGCTCGCGGTCGTCGTGGGTCGGCTGGAGGGTCGCGCGAACCGCGACGCCTGGCTGCGCATCGCCGAGAAACGGCGAGCCCTCGCCGACCTGGAACGCCATCTCGTCGAGCAGCGCGAGGAGCTGCTCGACTGGGAGAGCGCCCTGTCGGAGGAGAGCGAGCTCCGCCGTCGAATGTGAGCTGTGTCACTCTGAGCCCGCACGTGTCACAACGCGCGCCTCGTGACCCGTATCCGTCGCGGCGAACGGAGGTGGTGACGTGGAATCGGTCGATCCCGATCCTGCGGAGCGGCGGGTCCTCGTCGAGGCCGTGTTGGCCGCCCAGGCCGCGTGGCTGTACGGACGGTGCCAGAAGGCGGTCGCGACCCGGCCGGGGATCGACGCCGCCGACGTGTTCCAGGATGCCGTCAAACGCCTGCTGCTGACGCGGACCGAGGTCGATCCGGCCCGAGACGGGGTGCGCACGTTCCTGGGCCGATGCGTGGACTGGGCCGTGCACGACCTGGCCGCCGAGCGCGAACGCCAGGGCGGGGTGGCGATCTCCGAGGAGGAGTTCGACAGCGCGCTGGAGAGCGCCGCCGCCGACGAGCCGGACACCCCGGACGACGGGCCGCTGGCCGACCGGGAACTGCTCGTCCACATCGGCCTGAGTGCGAACCAGATCGACACGGTCCTGCGGGACGCACAGCATCCGGATCTCTCCTGGAAGGAGTTCGCTCTCCTGGTGGGAAGGCCCTACGGGGCCGTACGCCAGGACCGTAAGCGCGCGCTCGACAAGATCGAGACCTGGCTCGGCCTGGACGCCGAGGAACGCCGCGCCTACGCCGCCCACCGCCGCACCGGCTCCGTCAGCCACGCCGCCGACGCCCTGCACCTGCCCGAGCCCAAATGCCGAGCGCTCCTGCAGAGCGCACACCTGAAGATCCGTCTCCGCCTGCACCCTCGAGAGGAGGGCCGATCCTGATGTCCCCCGACCTGCCGGACCCGCTCGATGACGGCCTCGACGCCCTGCCCGCGGGAGCGGTCGAGTGCCTGCGCCGGGCGGTCGTGCACACCGCATGGTGCGCCGAGCCCGCCGTGCACCTGTCCTACGACGAGGACGCCGACGTGCTCGTCGCCCGCGTCGCCGACCTGCCCGGGCCCCGTGTGCGGCACATCCACGACGACCTGGTGGTGCACCTCGACGGCGCCGACGAACTCGCGCTGCTCACCGAGCTGCGGCTCGCCGACTTCGCAGCGGCCCAGCGCTCCTCGGCCGCGGTGCGCGCCCGTGATCTGCTCGGCCCGAGCGCGTGGCGGCGCGCCGTCGAGCTGACGGTCGACGGAGCGGGCGAGGCGGCCGTCCCCCTCGGTACCGACGAGCGTGACGTGCTGCTGGCCCGATGGGCGCGGTTCGCCCGCCCGGTCACGGTGCTGGGGGTGCAGGTGCTGCCCGAGAAGCTGCACGGCGTGCTCGTCGACGAGCAGCCCGCCCGGGGTGTGGAACAGCGCCGGGACGAT
>JAKDLE010000747.1 GCA_030453005.1 Pseudonocardia sp.
CGCCACCGCCGAGACCCCGTGGCTGTTCGACGCGTACGCGAGCGCGACGTCGGCGAGGAGGAACAGGTAGCCGCCGTGGCAGATGCCGTGGCCGTTGACGTGGCGCGCCTCGACCGTCAGCGCCGCCCGGGCCCCACCTGGGGTCACGCCCAGCACCCGCACGCCCGCCCCACGTGCGGCGGCGTCGCCTCGCTCCATGGCCGCCGCGGTGCGGCGGGCGGTCTCCTCAGGCTCGTCGGTCACGGCGGAATGCTAGACACCCTCCGGGATAGGGTCCGGCCATGACCGTGACAGCACCGATCGCCGGCCCCCGCGTGCTGCTGGTCTGGGACGCACCGAACATGGACATGAGCCTCGGCTCGCTGCTCGGGGCGCGGCCCACGGCGGCGTTCCGCCCCCGGTTCGACGCCGTCGGCCGCTGGCTGCTCGACCTCGCGGGCCCGGACGCGATCGCCGAGGCCACGGTGTTCACCAACGTCGTCCCCGGCAGCACCGAGGTCGTGCGCCCGTGGGTGGAGGCCCTGCGCAACGTCGGCTTCGCGGTGTTCGCCAAGCCCAAGATCACCGACGACTCCGACGTCGACGACGACATGCTGGCCCACATCCGGCTGCGCGCCGACGAGGGCACGCTCGAGCACGTCGTCGTGGCCTCCGGCGACGGGCGCGCGTTCCGTGAGCCGTTGGAGGAGCTGCGCACCAAGGGCACCTACGTCACGGTCATCGGGTTCCGCGAGCACGCCACGTTCGCGGTGGCCTCCGACGTCATGGAGTTCGTCGACCTGGAGGAGATCGACGGGGTCTTCCGCGAGCCGCTCCCGCGGATCACGCTCGACTCCCTGCCCGACACCGGCGCCTGGCTGCCGCCCTTCCGCTCCCTGCGCTCCCTGCTGGAGCCCAGAAGGTGAGGACGCCGTCGGTGAGGACGCGGCTGACGGCGCCGGTCGTCCTGCCCTGCGACCCGTCCTGCTCGGTGCTGCGCGACGGTGTGGTGGACGTCGACGACGAGGGCCGGGTCGCGTTCGTCGGCTCCCGCGGGTCGGCACCGGCGTCGGACGCGCCGGTGCGCGCGCTGCCCGGCGTCCTGCTGCCCGGCCTGGTCAACACGCACGCGCACACGCCCATGCTGGCGATGCGCGGCGCGGGCGGTGACCTGCCGCTGCTGCGGTGGCTGCACGAGGTGATGTGGCCGATGGAGGCCCGCCTCACCGGCGACGACGTGCGCGCCGCGATGACCGCGGGCGGCGTCGAGCTGCTGCGTGCGGGCGCCACCACGAGCGTCGAGATGTACTTCCACACCGCCGCGGTGCTCGACGCGGTGCGCGCCGTCGGGTCGCGGGTGGTGTTGACGCCCGGCGTCATCGCCGCACCCGGCTGGGACCGTCTCGGCACCTGGGAGCAGATGCGCGACGACGTCTCCGCCCGCATCGACGCCCACGGTCTCGTCGACGGCCGCGTCGAGCTCGGGTACGGGCCGCACTCGGCGTACACGCTGCCGCCCGAGGCGCTCGCGTCGATCGGGGAGCACGCGCAGGCCCGCGGCGCGCTGCTGCACATCCACGTGGCGGAGGCGGCGGAGGAGGACGCGGCGCAGCGGGCGTCTCACGGCTCGGTGCCTGCGCTGCTCGACGCCCTGGGTGTGCTCGACGGCCGGGTCCTCGCCGCCCACGCGGTCCAGCTCTCCGACGACGACGTCGCGCTGCTCGCCGCCCGCGACGTCGCCGTGGCGCACTGCCCCGGCTCGAACGCGAAGCTGGCGGCGGGCGTCGCCCGGGTCACGGCCCTGCGTCGGGCAGGCGTGCGCGTGGGCCTGGGCACCGACGGCCCGGCCTCGGGCGACGACCTCGACGTGTGGGCGCAGGCCCGCCTCGCCGGTCTGCTCGCCCGCGTGAGCAGCGGTGACGCCGCCGCGCTCACCGCCTCGGAGCTGCTGTTGATGGCCACCCGGGACGGCGCCGCGGCGATCGGGCGCCACGACCTCGGTGCGGTGGAGGTCGGGCGCTGGGCGGACCTCGTCCACGTCGACCTCGACGACCCCGTGTTCACCGACCCCGCCGACGACGCCCAGCTGCTCTCGAACCTCGTCTGGGCAGGCGGCTCGGGGCTGGTCCGCGACGTGTGGGTGGAGGGCGAGCAGGTGGTGGCCGACTGCGAGCCCACCCGCGTCGTCCGGGGGGAGACGACGACGGCGATCCGCGCCGCCGCCGCCCGCCTGCGTCCCTGACGACGACGGCGTCGGCGTCGGCGTCGGGGCGACGATCGACCACGGCCTGGACCTCTCCGCCCTCGACGGCCCGGTGCTGGCCC
>JAKDLE010000748.1 GCA_030453005.1 Pseudonocardia sp.
CGATCCTGGCGGGCGCGCTGGCGCCGGGGTACTCCGCTCGCGCCGACTTCATCTCCAGCCTGGCCGGGCGCGGCTCGTCGGTCGCACTGCTGGGGATCGCCGCCCTGACGGCGCTGGGGGTGGCCCACCTGGTAGCGGCGGCCTCCGTGGGGGGGCTCGCGGCGGTACCGCTCGGGCTCGCGGGCGTCTGCGGGCTCGTCGTCGCGTGGTTCCGCACCGCCTGCCCACTCGGGGCGGCCGGCTGCGGTTCGGGCGCCAACGACGCGCCCGCCGACCTCGCCGACACGCTGCACGGCGCGGCCGTCGTCGGGTACGAGGTCATGCTGCTCGTGGCGATGGCCGTGGTCGCGGGGCGGCTCGCCCGCACCGGCCGGACGCCCGCCGCCGTGCTCACCGTCGCGGCGGGCGTCGTCTCGGTGGTGCTGGCGCTGCGGATCGGCGGGCCCGACCTCGGCGCCTGGCAGCGGGCCTGGCTGGTCGTCAACACCGGGTGGCTGGTGGTGGCGGCGATCCGGCTGGGGAGATGACCCGGTGCCGGATCAGCCGACCGACGCGAGGTCGGTGGGCTCCTGCGCCGACGGCGACGGGTCCGTGGCAGGCGCCGTCTCGTCGCGCTCGCCGTCCAGCAACGGGCAGTCCAGCCAGCTCTGCGGGATGCCGAAGCCGTCGACCAGCTCGCGGGCGTGCGGCCGCAGCTCGCCGCACAGGGCGTTGACGGCGCCGGTGACGTCCTTGGTGCGCGCCGCGCTGAGATACCCGTGCTCGACGAACCAGGCGCGGTCGCCCTCGATCACCGACAGCCCGTGCAGGGCGAGGACCTTCTCCAGCAGCGCCCGGGTCGGGTCGTCGCCTGTGCGGTCGAGCGCCGTGACGAACGCGTCGAACACGATCCGGTCGACGTGCGCCCGGGCGGCCACCAGCAGGTGGTCCTGTGTGCTGTTGAAGACCGCGAACTGGTCCGCGCCGGGCGCGAGCGCCTTGCGCATCCGCTGGGCCGCCTTGGCCAGCAGGTGCTCCTCGCGCTCGGCGAGCAACCACCGCTGGTAGGTGAGGTCGCGGACGTCGCCCCGGTGCGTCACCGCCCTCGCGCCGGTCTTCTCCAGCACCGTCTCCGCCATCAGGTCCGCGGCGAAGCGGGCTTTGCCCAGCAGGCCGAGCCGCCCGACGCGGCGGCCGTAGTCCGACAGCAGCGTCTTCGCGGCGAGCTGCAGCAGCACCGTGTTGTCGCCCTCGAAGGTGGTGAACACGTCGGTGTCGGCCTTGAGTGCGGGCAGCAGGTTCTCGGAGAGGTAGCCCGCGCCCCCGCACGCCTCGCGGCACGTCTGGATGGTGTGGGTGGCGTGCCAGGTGCCGACGGCCTTGATCCCGGCGGCGCGGGTCTCCAGCTCGCGCTGGTCGTGCTCGGCAGGGAGCGCACCCGGCCGCTGCAGGTCGTGCATCCGCCCGACGAGCTCCTCCTGGGCGAAGTGCAGCGCGTAGGTCGTGGCGAGGGCGGGGAGGAGCTTGCGCTGGTGGGCGAGGTAGTCGAGCACGACCACCTCCTCGCCGGTGGACGGGTCCGCGAACTGGCGGCGGGTGGCTCCGTAGCGGATCGCCAACGTCAGCGCCTTCTGCGTGGCGCTGCCTGCCCCGCCCGCCACGCTGATCCGGCCGCGCACGAGCGTGCCGAGCATGGTGAAGAACCGGCGCGAGGAGCTGTCGATGTCGCTGGAGTAGGTGCCGTCGGGGGCGACGTCGGCGAACCGGTTGAGCAGCTCCTCGCGGGGCACGCGAACGGAGTCGAACACCAGCCTGCCGTTGTCGACGCCGTTGAGCCCCGCCTTGACGCCGCAGTCGGTGATCGTGACGCCGGGCATCGGCGCACCGTCCCCGTCGCGGATCGGGACGAGGAAGGCGTGCACGCCGTGGCTCTCACCACCGGTCACCAGCTGTGCGAACACCACCGCCATCCGCGCGTCGCGGGCGGCGCCGCCGATGTAGTCCTTGCGGGCACCCGCGTCCGGGGTGTGGATCACGAACTCGCCCGTGGCCGCGTCGTAGGTGGCCGTGGTGCGCAGGTGCTGGACGTCGGAGCCGTGCCCGGTCTCCGTCATCGCGAAGCAGCCGAGCAGCGTGCCGTCCATCATGTCGCGCAGGTACCTGTCGTGGTGGCGCGCGGTACCGAGCGCCTGCAGCGCCCCGCCGAACAGACCCCACTGCACGCCCGCCTTGACCAGCAGCGACAGGTCGCCGTAGCCGAGCATCTGGAACGCGGTGACGACACCGCCAACGCGGCCCACCGCCACCGTGAGGTCGCCTGC
>JAKDLE010000749.1 GCA_030453005.1 Pseudonocardia sp.
TCGGGCCACCGGTCTTCCGGGCGGTCACCGAGCGTGAACAACGCTTCCTTGCAACCGAGTGCGGCGCCCTCCCGGGCGATCTGCAGCACCTCGTCCGGCTCCAGGTATGCGCCCTCGCCCTCCGCCCGCAGCTTGCCGGGCACGGTGACGAATGTGCAGTAGTGGCAACGGTCCCGGCACAGCCGCGTCAGCGGGATGAACACCTTGCGCGAATAAGTGATCAGCCCCTGCCCGTCGGCACCGAGCCGCCCGGCCTCGCGTAGGCCGGCGTCACGCACCCGCGCCGCCGCCGCGCACAACCGGTCGAGGTCGGCGCCCTCGGCCTGCAGCAGCACTGCGGATTCGTCGACGTTCAGCGCAACGCCGTCGTCCGCCCGTCGCAGAGCCCGGCGCATGGCCGCCGGCGACGGCGCCGGCGGTCTGTCCCTCGCGCCCGCCGAAGCATCGTGCGTGTGGAGCACCGTCGGGTCGGGAAGGGATTCAGGCGTCACGTGATCGGCCGCGTCGGAAGAAGTCACACCCCTGACTATGCGCCATCCGCCCCGCCCGGTGCCAGGGCCCTCCCGTCCGGGGTCGATGAGCTGGAGGTCACGACCGCCGGGGGCGAGACCGGATTCCTGACTCCACCCGTGACACGGGGCATCATGGAGGTATGGATGAAGACCTTGGCGGCGACCCGGCATGCTGGCTCAACCGTGTCTGTCCCGAGTGCGGCTTCTTCGTCGAGGACCGCACCGCCGACACCTGTCCGCGCTGCGAGAACGCACTGCCCGACGAGTGACCGGTCAGCGCGTGGGGCGCGCCGCGGATCCTCGGGCGAATGAGCGGGCCAGGGCCCGGTTGCCCAGCCACATCGCGGCCGGAACGCCCCCGACGAACAGCAGGAGCAGGGCTCGCCAGTCGGGGGGCAGGATCGCATCGCCGCCCGGGCCGCCGATAGCCGTGCCGATGTAGACGATGACCCACCCGATCAACGGTGCCGCAACGATCCCCGTCCGGTCGGTCAATTGCGCGGCCAAGACGACGAGCGCGAGGTTGGCGCCGGCGGCCACCAGCACCATCACCGGCACCGGTGTGCCGCCGACCCACAGCGGGAGGAAGAACACCGACAGCAGGCCGATCGCGACACCGTCGAGGAACAGCAGGATCGCCAATACGGTGTCCGGTAGGACTACGTTCGGCTGCGCGGTCGAAGCGGTCATGCGACGGGCGGGTATCCCATCAACGTCAGCAACTCCGACTGCATCTCGGCGAAATGGACGATCGAGCCCATGTAGGACCCATGCAGCTGCGCGGGATCCATAAACGGTGGAACCAGATCAAGTGATGTGATGTTCAACGCCGATCTCCCTGTTCGTTGTCCCCCGACGCGTGTGTGGACATCGTAGACGCTCGCCCGCCCGGCCCGTTCACCCTCACCGGCCCAGGTCTATCCCGGACAGCAGGTCGGTCTCGCGTCCGGCGCCATTCGTCTCCCCCGCAGCGCCCTGCACCAGCATGAAGAATTCGCGGGGCACGATCGGCTGCGCGACCATGTTCGACAGCGCGTAAGCGGCGCCCCCCGGCGCCACCTGCACCTGCGTGGCGTGTGCGGCCAGCGCCGCCCGCTTGCGGTCGAGCACGCCCGCGATGTCTATCTCGGCGGTCACGTCCGCGGCAGGCACGCCCGGCAGGTCGCCCGACTGCGGCATCGTCCACGCCTCGGGCACGTCGCCCAGGTCGGCGATTCCGGAATCCACGGCCTCGACGTCGGCCACCGTCCAATACAGCTTGGGCACCTCCCACATGTCCCGGGAGCGCTGGACCGCGGCCATGGTGGCCTCGTGGGCGTGGATGTGGTCGGGGTGCCCGTACCCGCCGTGCGGGTCGTAGGTGACGACGACGTGCGGGCGCTTCTCGCGGATCACCTCGGCGAGCTCGGTGACCACCTGCGACTCATCGGCCTGGATGAACGCCCGGGGGTGCCGGGCGGACGGGGTGCCGACCATGCCCGAGTCCCGCCAGCGCCCGGCCCCACCGAGGAAGCGCGGCCGCAGAGCTTCGCCGGCCCGCGGGCTGAGCCTTCCCAGCGCCGCGGACAGCTCGGCGATCCGGTAGCCGCCCAGCTGATCCGCTTCGTCCGCCGCCAGGTGCGCCCACGTGTCCCCGATGACCTCGCCCTCCTCACCGAGCGTGCAGGTCACGACCGTCACCTCGGCGCCGGCATCCGCATAGTGGGCGATGGTGCCGCCCGTTGTGATCGTCTCGTCGTCCGGGTGCGCGTGCACCAGCAGCAGGCGTGCGCCCGCACTCGGCCCC
>JAKDLE010000750.1 GCA_030453005.1 Pseudonocardia sp.
CCGTCGCCGACGTGGTTGACCTCGTCGCGGGCCAACGGCGGGTGGTCGGGGATCTTGATGTCCTCGGTGACCGGCCAGCCGCACGGCAGCCCGATCGCGAACTCGGCGGCCAGGTCGGCACCGCTGAACGCGGCCACCACGCCGGGCAGGGCGAGCGCCGCGGTGAGGTCGACCGACGTGATCCGCGCGTGTGCCACCGGGCTGCGGAGCACCGCGAGATGCAGGGTGCCGGGTATCGCGATGCCGTCGGTGAACGTGCCCCGCCCGGTGGTCAGGGCGGCGTCCTCGCGCCGCAGGATGCTCTGCCCGACGTACTTCTCAGTGGTCGCGGTCACGCGCGCGACGCTAGCCCGATCACGACCTTCTCGGAAGAGCCCGACTCTCGCGGGTCAGTCGCGGTGGGCGCTCTCCAGGGCGAAGGCGGGGAGGCAGACCGCGACGTACTCGGCGCCCTCGGGCCCGGGCGAGCTGTAGCGCACCCACTCGCCCGGCGCTGTGTGCACGGCCTGGCCTGCGGTGACGGTGAGCTCGCCGTCGGTGTGCTCCACGCGAAGGGCGCCGCGCAGGACGACGGTGTACTCGTCGAACTCCGGGCGTTGGCCGGGCTCGGCCCAGCCGGACGGGCTGCGCATGTGCGCGATCGAGAGCCGTTCGTCACCGGTGTTCACCCGGCCCACGTGCTCGTCGATGGTCTTCGGCGGCTCGCCCGCGGCGGTGACGCGGGACGGGTTCTCGATCAGTCGCGGCATGGAGGTAGATGGTGCCGGCCGGTACCGTCGAGGAGGTGTTCGACGACGCGCGCCACGAGTCGGCGGTGGACCGAGCGCTACGTGAGGCGGCCGAGCGCGGTGCGTTCGACGACCTGCCCGGCCGCGGCAGGCCCCTCCCCCAGCTCGACGACCCGTCCGAGGACTGGTGGGTGCGCGGCTACCTGCGGCGTGAGGGCCTCTCCACCGACCTGCTGCTGCCGCCGTCGGTGCAGCTGCGCAAGGAGATCGACCGGCTGCCCCGGACACTGGCCGCCCTGCGGTCCGAGCGCGACGTGCGCGACACCGTGGCCGAGCTCAACGTCCGGATCGTCGAGCACCTGCGGTTCCCGGCGGGACCCCGCGTCCCGATCCGGCGGGTCGACGCCGACGAGGCCGTGGCGCGGTGGGCGGCCGGGCGCTCCCCCGCGGCGCCGCCCGCCCCTGTACCGGACGCAACTGCTGTACCGGACGCACCGGCGCCGACCCGGGCGCGGAGGCGGTGGTGGCACCGTCGGCGCTGACGCGGGCTCAGCGGACCACACCGGGTTCGGCGAGCACGGCGGGGCGGGCCTGGTTCGTCAGCGCCACACCCGCGAGGATCAGCGCCCCGCCGAGTGCCTGCACGGGTGTGAGCAGCTGGCCGAGCAGCAACCAGGACGCCACGGCCGACACCACCACCTCCAGCAGCGCGACGAGAGACCCGCGGGTGGCCCCGATCCGGCTCAGCGCCGCCACCCCGGCGACGTAGGCCAACACCGTGGAGACGACGACGAGCAGCCCCGCCGCCACCACCCAACCGACGTCGACCCCGGCGAGGAACACGCCGGTGACGTCGGTGTCGATCACGATCGGTAGCACGCCCACCAGCCCCAGCAGCGCGACGACGACGGTGCCGATGGTCATGCCGACACCGGCCAGCACCAGGGGCGGTGTGCTGCTGCTCGCGCGGTCGGACACCAGGAAGTACGACGCCTGGCACACCGCGGCGAACAGCCCCCACGCGATGCCCTCCCAGCGCAGGCCGAGCCCCGTCCAGACCTGCACCACCATCGCGAGCCCGACCACCGCGACACCGGCCCCCAGCACGGTGCGCGGCGCGGGCGCCCGCCTGCGCACCGCCCACACCCAGCCGATCACCAGTACCGGCGCGAGGTACTCCAGCAGCAGCGCGATCGCGACGGGCAGGTACTGCAGCGCGTTGAAGAACGCCACCTGCACCCCTGCCGCGGCGAACACCCCGTAGAGCAGCAGCGCGGGCCCGTCGGCGCGGACCGCGGCGAGCACCCCGGGACGGGTGGCCGCCAGTATCACCAGCAGGATCGCCGCCGCCCCGCCCAGGCGCACCAGTACCGCGCCGTTCGCCGACCAGCCCGCGGTGGTCAGGGCGCTGGCGAACGGACCGGACAGCCCGAACGCGACCGCCGAGACCAGCGCGAGGCCCAGCCCGGCGCCTGCCCGGTCGAGGACGGCGGTCAGTGTGCCGACATGTCTACTCGGCGCCGGTCTGGCCGACGAGCCCGGCCGCCGCGT
>JAKDLE010000751.1 GCA_030453005.1 Pseudonocardia sp.
CGACCAGCTCGGTCTCCACCTCACGAACGCTCAACTCCTCGAACATGGGTTCGACTCTAGCGGCGGGCACCGACATCCCTCGGCGGTTCGGCGGAACCGCCAGCCGGGTCCGGCGGCTGGGTCCGGCGGCTGGGTCCGGCGACCGTGGTCACGCTGCTGGCTGGAGCGGGTCGACGAAGGCCGGTCGTGATAGTGGGCAGGCGGCCCAGCTGCGGGGGTTCGGGGTCGACCCGGCAGAGGGCGTCGCGTACCGGCAGGGCCTCCACTTTGCGGGCGCGCTCGCTCGGGTCGGCCGCGGTGGTGCGCGGGCGCCCGCCGAGTCCGAAGGCTGCACTGTCGAAGGCGACCGTCCACGACGGTGATGCTGCCCAACCACCAGCCGCTCGTCGTCGCCGAGCAGTTCGGCACGCTGGAGGCACTGCACCCCGGACGCATCGACCTGGGCATCGGTCGCGCCCCGGGCACCGACCCGCGCACCGCCCGGGCGCTGCGCCGGGGCACCGGCTCGTTGGGCGCCGACGACTTCCCCGAGGCGCTCGGCGAGCTCGCGTCCTACTTCCGCGGCGAGGGCCCGGTCACCGCGGTGCCCGCGCACGGACAGTACCCGGCGATGTGGCTGCTGGGGTCCAGCGGCTACAGCGCGCAGGTCGCGGGACTGGTGGGCCTGCCGTTCGCCTTCGCGCACCACTTCAGCGGCGAGAACACGCTCGCCGCGCTGGCGCTCTACCGCGAGACGTTCCGGCCCTCGGCCGCGCTCGCCCAGCCGTACTCGATGATCGCGGCGTCCGTGCTGGCCGCGGACACCGACGCCGAGGCCCACCGGCTCGCGAGGCCCGGCGCGCCGCAGTTCCTCTGGCTGCGTCAGGGCGAGCCGGGCCTGGTGCCCACGCCCGAGGAGGCCGCGGTCTACCGGTACTCGCCGCAGGAGCAGCTCTTCGTCGACGACCGGCTCGGCGGCCAGGTGATCGGGTCGCCCTCGACGGTCCGCGACGGCGTCCGCGAGTTGGTGGAGCGCACCGGGGTGGACGAGCTGAGCCCCGCCGCCACGATGGCCTGACGGCGCGCCGACCCGACCCGACCTGACCTGCCCGACCGGCCGGGTCAGCGGGGGCCGGAGGGGCGGACGGCACCGGCGCACGGCAGGTGCGGCTGCGAGCGCAGGCCCGACGGCGACGCGACACGTTGGGCCGGCACGAGCGCGCCGAGCTCCGGGGTCGACATGACCGGTCGGTGCGAACGGCTGATCATCGCGCCGAGCACCAGTGCGACACCCGCTGCGGACACCGCCCACAGGGCGGCTCCGCCCATGACCCAGGCCAGCTGCACGCGTACTCCCGACGATCCGGCGATTCGGTCGAACCGCTGCGTTTCCCCGGCCAGCACCAGCATGCGGGGTAAGCGGCCGCGAATCCAGGGCCATCACGACGAAACTGCCGGCGACAAGGCCTCAGTCGGCGGTCCCGGCGCGGTGGCGAGCGTGCACGGCGGAGAGGAACCGGTGCACGGCCCGCACGTGGTGCGCGGTGCGCCGGGTGGCGAAGGCGTCGAAGCCGTGCTGGGCCCGGGGCAGCTCGGCGAAGTGCACCGGCGCGCCGACCTCGCGCATCCGCCGGACGAACCGGCGGGACTGCCCGACCGAGACGATCGTGTCCGCGCTGCCGTGCACCACCAGGAACGGCGGGGCCGCGGACGTGACGCGGTGCAGCGGGGAGGCGGCCGCCCAGGTGTCGGCGTCGTCGACGGAGGTGGTCCCGATGACCTTGCCCTCCAGCAGCGCGAACAGCCCGTGCTCGTCGACGGAGAAGTCGTGCACCCCGTACACGGGGACGGCGGCGGCCACGGTGGTGTCGGCGTCGGGGAAGCCCGGTTGGAAGGCCGGGTCGCCCGCGGTGAGCGCGGCGAGCGACGCGAGGTGCCCGCCCGCGGAGCCGCCGCTGATCGCGACGAAACCGGGGTCGCCCCCGTGGAGCGCGATGTGTTCCTTGACCCACGCGACCGCCCGCTTGACGTCGACGATCATCGCGGGCCACCGCTCGTGCGGGCCGAGCCGGTAGTCGACGGTGACGCACACCCAGCCCCGTTCGACGAGGTAGGCCATCAGCGGGGCGGCCGAGTGGGCCCGCGCGCCGCCCGTCCATCCGCCGCCGTGGACCTGGACGAGCACCGGGGCGCCCTCCACGGGCGACGCCGGTCCCCACACGTCGAGACGCTGCTCGCGGTGGTCTCCGTAGGCGACGTCGGCGGCGGATGGACGGGCGGCGCGCGGGCCCACTCGGCC
>JAKDLE010000752.1 GCA_030453005.1 Pseudonocardia sp.
CCGGTGAGCTCGCAGGTGTCGTTCGAGGTGTTCGTGCGCCCCGCCCTGCGGGCCGCGACAGGGCACCCACACCCCGAGCGCCCGGTCGTGACGGCGACGTTGGGTGAGCGGTGGACGTCACCGTCGGGGCGTCGCCAGTTCCGCCGGGGGGTGCTCGACGCGGTGCGCGGCACCGTCTCCGAGGTGGGCAGCCCGGCCTCTCACCTGCTCGCGGCGATGGCCCGTGCGGAGTGCCTGGTGGTGGTTCCGGAGGACGTGACGGCGCTGGACGAGGGGTCCCCCGTCGAGGTCTGGCTGCTGGACGGGTGACGCGGGAGCCAAATGTGACGCAGATCACCGTCAAGGGCGGCAACATTTGGCGTTCTGGGTACGTCTTACTGGTGAGTGTTCGGCCGAACGGTGCACATCACGGGCTTCCTCTCCTCGTGATCTGGACGATCGATCGCGTGCTCAGGGATACTTTCCACAAGCTCGGGTAATCAGAGCTTGTCGCAAAGGGCCAACCGCCCGTCGCTGGGGAGCGGACGAGCGGTTCCACGGCCGGGGTCGTCGTCTCGGGGGATGGCGGCCCCGGCCCTTTTGTGTCCCGGCCGTCGCGTACCGTAGCCGCCGCCACCGACGAACGTCGGAGGTGTGTTGAAGGTGCGTCTGGGGCCCGCTCGGGTCGCCACGCCGGAGGAGCCGAGAACGCACACCATGCCCGACCGCGCCACGCCCCCCGGGTTCTCGCCCCGCCACGTCGCCGGATTGGTGCGAGCCGCCGTCCCGCCGATGCATCCTGGTGGTCGCCCCCTCGTCGCGGGGGTGGCGCTCGCCGCCGGTCTCGCGCGGGCCGTCACCGGTCGCGGCACCGGTGCAGGCCTGCTCGCCACGGCCGCCACCGCGGTCTTCTTCCGTGACCCGGTCCGGGTCGCCCCACGCCGCACCGGGGTGGTGCTCGCCGCCGCCGACGGCACCGTCGCCACGGTCTCCGAGGTGCCGCCGCCGCCGGAACTGCGGATGGAGCCGGGCCTGCCCGCGGTGCCCGTGCCGCGCGTCAGCGTCTTCCTGTCGGTGCTCGACGTGCACGTGCAGCGTGTCCCCGTCGACGGGCGCGTGCTGGCCGTCGCCTACACGCCCGGGGTGTTCCTCTCCGCCGACCTCGACAAGGCCAGCGACGACAACGAGCGCAACGCCGTGTTGCTGCAGAGCACCGACGGCGCCCGCATCGGCATCGTGCAGATCGCCGGGCTGCTCGCCCGCCGTATCGTCTGCGACCTGTCGGTGGGCGACGAGGTCGCGGCCGGGGAGACCTACGGCCTGATCCGGTTCGGGTCCCGCGTCGACGTCTACCTGCCCGCCGGGTCCCGCGTCGAGGTCGCGGTCGGACAGCGCACCATCGGCGGCGAGACGGTGCTGGCGACCCTGCCGCCCGACCCACCACGAGGGGACTGACGCGTGCCCGCCCCCTTCCCGGTCGGCGTGCGGCTGCTGCCCAACGCGGTCACCGTGATCGCGTTGAGCGCGGGGCTCTCGTCGGTCTACTTCGCGCTCGGCGGGCGGTTCGAGCTCGCCGTGCTGGCCGTCGGGGTGGCCGCGCTGTGCGACGCCCTCGACGGCAGGCTCGCCCGGCTCCTCGACGCCAGCACCCGCATCGGCGCCGAGCTCGACTCGCTCGCCGACCTCGTCTCCTTCGGCGTCTCCCCGGCACTCGTGATCTACGTCTGGCAGCTCGGCCTCACGAACGAGGGCACCAGCCGGTTCGGGTGGGTCGTCGCACTCGTGTACGCCGTCTGCATGGCCCTGCGGCTCGCCCGGTTCAACACCCTGCTCGACGTGGCGGACCCCTACCCGTTCACCAAGGAGTTCTTCGTCGGCGTCCCGGCGCCGGCCGCGGCGCTGCTGGCCGGGATCCCGCTGTACCTGTTCCTGCACTTCGGTGCGGGCTGGTGGTCCGCGCCGTTCGTCGTCGGGTTGAGCGCGCTGGTCGCCGCCGGGCTGATGGTGAGCAGGCTTCCGACCCTGTCGTTCAAGACGGCCCGGGTCGCGCCGCGCTTCATCGCTCCGCTGCTCGTGCTCGTCGGCCTGGTGGCGGCGGTGCTGGTGACGGTGCCCTACCTCACCCTGGCCGCCGTGGGGGTGCTCTACCTCGCGGCGCTGCCGTACACGATGTACCGGCACCGCTGGCTGTCCCGGCACCCGGAGGCGTGGGACGTGCCGATGCGGGAGCGCCGCGCCGTCGTCCGCGCGGCCCGCTCCGCCCGGCGGTTGGGGCTGCGTCCGCCGCTGCGCCGTCGCG
>JAKDLE010000061.1 GCA_030453005.1 Pseudonocardia sp.
GCGGCGCGATGGCCAACGCCACGGCGAACCCGTGCCGGTGGACCGCGGCCGCCACGGGTTCGAGGTTGTCCATCACGAGCTGCCGCATCACGTCCACGGCCGATGACGCGCCGTCGGTCGCGGCGAGCGTGCGGCGGAAGGCCGCCTGCTGCAGCGCGCCGTCCCGGATGAGCACCAGGACGGCCGCGCGTCGCGGGTCCGGAACCCGGTCGCGGTCCCCCGCCGCCTCCCGGGTCGGCCCCTGCGGCGGGCGTGGGTGCAGCGCCGCGAGCACAGGCGCGACGAGGCGCTGGCAGTACTGCTCGAAGAGCAGGGTGGCGGCGACGGCGTCGCTTCGCGCGCCCCTGGCCGCGGCCACCGTCGCGAGCGTGTCCGGTAACCGCGGCCCGAAGAGCTCGTCGACGCCGACCCAGCCCGGGTCGCCCGGCTCACCGAGCAGGGCGGTGAACCGGGCACCGAGGGCAGGCGCGCCGAGGATGTTCTCCGGAGCCACGTCGGCAGCCGGGGACGCGCCTGCGACGCCTGCCGTGCGAACCGTCAGGACAGGCCGGCGGGGCGCCGGTCCGACCAGTCGGTGGCCGCCTCGTACGCCGCTCCGACCCGCAACACCGTCGGCTCCGCGAACGGCCTGCCGATGATCTGCAGCCCGATCGGCATCCCCCCGGCGCTGAAGCCGCAGGGCACCGAGAGGGCAGGCAGCCCGGTCAGGTTGCCCGGCGCGGACGTGCGCACGTAGGAGTTGATGACCGGCTCCTCCTCGCCGTCGGGCCAGGTGAACGCGAGCTCACCGACCCGGGCAGCGACGGCGGGCAGCGTCGGGGCCAGCACGGCGTCGAGGCCGTCGAACATGTCGCGCCAGCCCTGCTGGATGAGGGTGCGCATGCGCTGGGCCTTGATGTAGTCGGTGGCCAACATCAGCTCGCCGACCTCGAGCAGCACCCGCACGTCGTCCTCGTAGAGGTCGCCGACCTTGCGCAGCGCCTCCTGGTGGTACGCGCTGGCCTCGGGCACGAGGATGCCGAACTCGGCGGGCATGTAGAGGTCGGGGTACGGGATCTCGACCTCGCGCAGCTCCGCGCCGAGTCCTGCGAGCTGCTCGATCGCCGCTCGCACCGCCGACTCGACCTCGGGGTCGAGCTGGTCGAAGAAGTAGTTGCGCGGCACGCCGAACACGAGGTTCTCGACGCCTGCGGTCAGCTGCTCGGTGTGTCGGGGCACGGGGACGTCGCGGGTCGCCGGGTCGGCGCGGTCGTAGCCCGCGATGGCGTCCATCATCAGCGCGGCGTCGTGCACACTGTTGGTCAGCGGTCCGAGGTGGTCCAGCGACCAGCTCAGCGACGTCGTGCCCCGGCGCGAGACCCGTCCGTAGGTGGGCTTGAGCCCGACCGTCCCGCAGACGGCCGACGGGATCCGGACCGACCCGCCGGTGTCGGACCCGATGGCGCCCTGGCACATGCGGGCGGCCACGGCCGCCCCGGAACCGCCGCTGGACCCGCCCGGGATGTGGTCGAGGTTCCACGGGTTGCGGGTCGTGGGCGTGATGACGCCGTAGGCGAACTCGTGGGTGTGCGTCTTGCCGATGATGACGGCACCCGCGGCCTCGAGGTGCTCGACCACCGCGGCGTCCGTGTCGGGCACGTGGTCGGCCCGCGTGCGCGAACTCGACGTGGTGAGCACGCCCGCGGTGTCCAGCAGGTCCTTCACCGCGATGCAGACGCCGTGCAGCGGGCCCCGGTACGCGCCGTCGGCGATCTCCTTCTCGGCCGTCCGGGCGGCGCGCACAGCCTGGTCCTGCATCACGGTGACGAACGCGCCCACCCGCTCGTCCACCGCCTTGATCCGGCCGAGCACCGATTCGGTGAGCTCGACCGGGGACAGCTTCTTCTCACGGATCTGCTCGGCCGCCTCGTGCAGGCTCAGCTCGTAGGGCTCCACAGCGTTCACCTTCTCTCCCACCGAGGTCACTCCCACCGCGCGTCGAAGGCCGTCGCCGGGGGGACGTCCCCCAGGTCGGCCGCGTCCAACTGGTCCACGAGCCCGTAGATCTGGTCCACCACCGGACCGAGACCGGGCAGACGCTCGGGGTCGAGCTCCAGGCGGGCCACCCGCAACAGCTCGTCGAGCGTCGCTCCGGAACAGCTCGGGCGCAGTCGAGACATTCAGGTCTCCTCTTCCTCGAAGGTATCCGGTACCACGGGGCCGCTCCCCGCGTTCGTCAGGACGCGGTCGCGGGTGAGACCGCCACGGGTTCGCGGTGGGCCTCGTGGTGGTTGGCGTTGCGGGGCACGGCCAGCACCGTGCGGGTGCGGTCGTCGAGTGCGGCGTCGGAGAGCACCCCGTTGTCCGCCAGAACCGTCTCGAGGGCGTCGAGCCAGTGCGCGTAGTAGCTCCACGGCTCGGCGCCGTCGCCCTCCTCCCAGCGCTTGATCGAGTTGATCAGCGAGAGCTGGAACTCGCTCCACTCGTACTTGCCGGTGTGGTAGGCGGCGACCGCCATGGCGAACGCCCGCAGCTCCCACGGCTCGGTGAACATCCGCTCGTCGATCCCGCCGCCCGGCAGGTCGCACACCAGTGCCTCCACCCGGCGGCGCGCGTCACCGATCTCGGTGGCGTCCGGGCGCACGCCGGGCTCCGGGGCGGTCACGACGACGGGGCGGCGGCCGGGCCGACGCCGATCATCGAGTCGCGGGTGACGAGCGCCGCGAGGTCGAACGCGCCCATCCCCTCGGTGCCCTCGGGCCGCTTCGGCACCACCCAGTAGCGCAGCTCGGAGCTGGAGTCCCAGACCCGGATCTCGACGGTGTCGGGGACGACGAACCCGAAGTCCTCGGCGAGCACCTTCCGCGGTTCCCGCACGATGCGCGAGCGGTAGGGCGGCGCCTTGTACCAGTTCGGCGGCAGTCCGAGGACCGGCCACGGGTAGCAGGAGCAGAGCGTGCAGACGATCAGGTTGTGCACCGTGTCGGTGTTCTCCAGGGCGATCATCTCCTCGCCCTGCAGCCCGCCGATGTCCATCTCGGCGCACGCCGCGGTGGCGTTGTCGAGCAGCCGGCCTTGAACTCGGGCTCGGTCCAGGCCCGCGCGACGACCTTCGCGCCGAGCTGCGGCCCGACCTCGTTCTCGTAGATCTCGGCGAGGCGGTCGACCGCCTCGGTGGTCATGACACCCTTCTCGATCAGCATCGCTTCAAGCGCCTTGACCCGGGCGGCGATCTCCTCCTGGGTGTTGAGGCGGGTATCGGTCGGCGCAGCCATGAGCGGACTCCTCGAAGATCGGGGGGATCGGAGGATTCAGGAGGCGAGGGCGACGTAGGGCTCCCACACGTCGAAGTAGACGACGGCGTTCGGCTCGGCCGTGTCGTCGCCCCACAGCTCCTTGTTGGTGAACTTGACGGTGTACAGGTGCTCGGGGGCGTCGGGGCCGCCGTTGCCCGCGCTGTCGGGGTAGAGGAAGGTGCCGTGCGCGGCGGTGATCTCGCCGGTGCGGTCGCGGATGTAGCGGGCCCGCCGGGTGTGGCCGAACGGGCTCTCCCCGATGATCGTCACACGGTCACCCACCTTGAACCGGGCGACGTTGTCGGACTCGCGGTTCGCCGGTGCGCCGTGTTTGACCGCGGCGTCGACGAAGGCCAGCAGATCGGGATCCTCGCGCTGCGGAAGCGGCGCGTCGGGGTTGTCGAGGTAGAACCGGGTGCGCTCCTCGAGCTCGGCCGTGTCGATCACGCCCTGCTTCTCGGCGTGGTGCTCGACGGCGTGCGCCCAGTGCTCGTAGTAGTTCGTCAGCAGGTACTCCGCCGGGTCCATCTTCTCGATGGCGTGCCGGAACTGGTCGATGTTGAACAGACCGGCGCGGAAGCAGGAGGCGAACATGGCGAACGCGGACTTCTCCCAGTCCGCCCGGAACACCGGCTCGTTCTCCTGGGTCACGACGGAACCCAGCCCATCCGTGCCGCCGAGGTCGAAGACTCCGTTCACGCGTTCCTCCCGATCGTCGCGGTGACCGGCGGGTACGGGACCCGCCGAAGACCTGCCCGTGGATGTGCGCCATCCGCAGCACGGTGGCGTCGGTCTCGGTACGGTCGAACCTATGGCAGACCTCACAGAAGGTCAACAAGTCGCGACGCATTGACACAACGTGCCGTCTCCGGTGGGCTGGCCGGGCCGACCCGACTCGGTGATCACGGGCAGATGGTCGTCAATGGATCTCCGAGGGACAGCCCTACGCCCTTGATCAGCGCAGGCGATCCCCTGCGGACCGTCCAGCAGGACATCGCGAGCGCGGGTGCCGCCCGTCGGGCGATGGGACGCCGGTCGGGAGGCCCGCCACTATCGCGGGAACAGTGCTCTGACCTGCTCGGGATCCGGCCCTCCCGGCTCGATCAGCACGATGGCGTCGTCGAAGCCGGCCTCCGCGTAGCGCTGGAGCCGTTCGCCGGTGGGTCCGAGGTCCTCCCCCGCGGACAGCCGGATGGTGCCCACCATCGCCCGTAGGCCACCGGCCGCCCGGTACCGCTCGTGGGCGGCGAGGATCTTGTCGGCCGAGCGGCGGTCGGAGGCCAGCCAGCCGTCGAACTCCCGGGCGGCCTTCTCGACATTGGCGCCCCACGAGCCGAGGAGGAGCGGCGGCGTGGCCACGGGAGCGGGGGCGAGGTCGGCGCGCTCGTCCCGCCCGTGGGCGAGCAGGTCCCGTAGCCGCGCCAGGTTCTGGTCGAAGATCCGGAAGCGCCCGGCGTGGTCCCGGTCGAAGGTGGCGAAGTCGACCTCGTTCCATCCCGGGCTGACGCCGAGCGTCAGGCGGTCGCCGCACACGGACTGCAGCGACAGGATCCGGTGGGCGAGGTCGGCGGGATGATGGAGCGGGACCTGCACGGTGGCCGTCCCCAGCTCCACGTCCTCGGTGGCCGTGGCCGCCACCGCCAACGTCACGAACGGGTCCGGGAGCAGGAAGCCGCGCCCGATCACCTGGGGCACCCACAGGCTCTCGAAACCGGCATCCACCAGACGTCTCGCCCACTGGGCGACCGCGATCGGCGGGCCCGCGGACAGATGGGCGAGCGTCGCACCCAGCCTCACGCGCCCGCGTTCCTCTCCGCCGCGAACCGCGCGTACCAGTGCAGCGCGTCGGGGTCGTCGACGACGGAGGTGTTCGCGGCCCTCTCCATCGGTGTCCCACGCAGCAGTTTCTTGATCGGGACTTCGAGCTTCTTGCCGCTCAGCGTGTGCGGCACCGCGGGCGCCTCGACGATCTCGTCCGGGACGTGGCGGGCCGTCAGTCGCGTGCGCAACGTGGTGACGATCCTCCGCTTCAGCTCGTCGTCCAACGCGTGTCCGGGCGCCGGGACGACGAACAGACCCAGCCAGTAGCCGTCGTCGGGCCGCTCCAGGCCGATCACCAGGGTCTCGGTGATCTCCGGCATGGTCTCGAGCACGTCGTAGAAGTCGCTGCTGCCCAGCCGCACGCCGTGGCGGTTGAGCGTGGAGTCCGAACGGCCGTGGATGGAGACGCCGCCGTCGGAGTGCATCGTCACCCAGTCCCCGTGCCGCCACACGCCGGGCCAGGTGTCGAAGTAGGACTCGCGATAGCGGACGGCGTCCGGGTCGTTCCACAGGAACACCGGCATCGACGGCATCGGCTGGGTGACGACGAGGTCGCCCACCGAGTCGACGACCGGCTCGCCGTCCTCACCCCACGCGGCGCAGTCGACGCCCGCGAGCCTGCCGCCGATCCGGCCCACCTGGACGGGCGCGTACTCGTTGGCCCCGACGAACGCACCGGAGACGTCGGTGCCGCCGCTGGTCGAGTCGATCCGCAGATCCGGGCTGACGTTCTCCATCACCCAGCGGTAGCCGTCCGACGGCAGCGCCGACCCGCTGACCATCAGGTGCCGCAGCCGGCTCAGGTCGTGGCCCTGCTCCCGCGGCGAGACGCCGGTGTTGGCGGTCGCCGTGATCACCGCGGCGCCGATGAGCATGACCTGTGCTCCCGCGCGGGCCGCGACCTCCCACACCGCGCCCGGCGGGAACCCGGGGCTGCCCTCGTACAGCACGATGCCCGCGCCGTGCATCAGCGCGTTGATCTGCATGTTCCACAGGGCCCACCCCGTGGAGGTGGCCGCGAACATCCGCTCGCCCGCCCGCATCCCGGCGTACAGGCCTCCCCACTTGAGGCCCTCCAGCGTGATGCCGCCGTGCCCGTGCACCAGGCCCTTGGGCAGCCCCGTGGTGCCGGAGGTGAACAGCACCCACAGCGGGTGGGAGAACTCGACCTGCTCGAACTCCAGCGGCGCGTCGACGGCCACCAGCTCGTCCCAGGGGGTCGAGCCGTCGGGCGGCGGCCGTTCGAACGCGTACGGGACTCCCACGATGTGCCGCAGCGTCGGAAGCTCCTCGCGCAGCCGCGCGACGACGTCGCCGCGGTCGACCTCCTTGCCGTTCCAGTGGTAGCCGTCCGTCGCGATCAGCACGCTGGGCTCGAGCTGCGCGAGGCGACCGATGGTGCCCTCGGCGCCGAAGTCCGGGGAGCAGCACGCCCACACCGCGCCGACCGCGGCGGCGGCGAGGGAGGCGATCACGACGTGCTCGGTGTTCGGCAGGTAGGCGCAGACCCGGTCGCCGGGACGCACGCCCGCCCGACGCAGCCAGCCTGCCGCCGCCGCCACCGATCGGCGCAGCGCGCCGAAGGTGATCTCGCGCGCAGGCAGGCCACCCTCCTGGACGCACAGCAGCGCCGCAGTGTCGTCGGCCCCGTTGCGCAGCGCGTGCTGCGCCCAGTTCAGCCGCGCCCCGGGAAACCAGCGGGTGTGCGGCATCGGGTCCGCGGTGCGCACCTGGGTCCACGGCGTGGAGAACTCGACCTCGTAGTAGTCGATCAGGGAGACCCAGAACCGGTCCAGGTCGTCGACCGACCAGGCGTGGAAGGTGTCGTGGTCGCCGAACGTCCGCCCCTCGCGCTTCTCCAGCCAGTTCAGGTATGCGCGCAGCGCGGAGTTCTCGATGCGGGCCGCCGTCGGGCTCCAGAGCGTGTCGGTCATCCGCAGCGCCTCACCGGGCAAGCACGTCGTCGGAAGGGGTCCATCCGTGCAACATAGAGGTGCCCGACGGTGGCGACCACCATGTCGACGGCGCCGAATGCGCCCCGTCCGGGGCCGCCGGGTACCAGTGGCCTGCGCGGTTGATGGGGCGTTGAGATCCACATGAGATCGAGTTGAGGTGGCCGGAGCACACTCCGGGCCAGTGTGAACTCCAGCCAGACCGGCACGACCCCGGAGCCGGGACCGCTCGACGATGAGAACCCGAGGAGCCGAACGCATGAAGCTCGCTCTCTACCTTCCGAATTTCCGCGACGAGGTGACCGTCAAGGAACTCGAGGACCTCACAGCCCTCGCCGAGGAACTCGACTTCAACTCCGTCTGGACGCTCGACCGGATCGTGGTTCCGGAGTCCTCCGACCGCGCGGAGCTGCAGTACCCGTTCGGCATGATGGAAGGGCTCCCCAACGGCCTGCCGGTCATCGCGCGGGGCAAGTGGTTCCAGGGGATGCCGCTGATCCCGTGGCTCGCCGCGAAGACCCAGAAGCTCCGGATCGGCATGAGCATCATCGACACCCCGTACCGGTCCCCCGGGGTGCTCGCCGCGGAGCTCGCCACCCAGGACCACCTCTCGGGCGGGCGGCTCAACGTCGGCGTCGGCTCCGGCTGGATGCCCGAGGAGTTCGCCGCCTCCGGCGTCCCGCACCTGTTCCCGCGCAGGCACGCCCACGTGCGCGAGACGATCGAGATCATGCAGGGCATCTGGACCAACGACCTGTTCGAGTACCACGGCGAGTTCGCCGACTTCGAACGGTGCGGATTCGGCCACAAGCCCGTCCAGCAGCCCGGCCCGCCGATCTACTTCTCCGGCCTGAAGGACCCGAAGCGCTCGGCCAAGCGCATCGCGAAGTACGGCCTGCAGGGCTGGATCGGCATCCAGGACTCCCCGGAGGACATCAAGCACTGGAAGGGCGAGATGGAGCGCGAGCTCGGTGAGCTCGGTAAGGGCTTCCCCGAGAACTTCGACATGTGCAGCATGATCTGGTTCGTCATCACCGACGAGAAGATGGACCAGACGCCTGCCGGCAAGGTCACCAACCTGCTGGCGGGTAACGCCCAGCAGATCGAGGACATCCTCAAGCGCTACAAGGAGGCCGGGATGACCATGCCGCTCCTGTGGCCGCCGTTCCGGGACGTGCCGACCTCCAAGACCATGGACGACCTCAAGCGCCTGGCCGAGGAGATCATGCCCAAGGTCAACGCCAGCTGACCCGCCCGGCGCCAAGCCCGCCGGGGGCGCGGGGTCGTCCCGCGCCTCCGGCATCGTTTCGCGGCCCCGCTCGGTGAGCACCCCGGAGTTCCGTCGGTGCTCCTCGGCCGGGGCGCGGGGTTCATGCCTGCCGGGCGAGCAGCTCGTCGAGCTTCTCGTAGCCCTCGTTGACGCCGACGTCCATGCCGCTGGACAGCATCGCGTCGCGACCCTCGACCGAGTCGCACAGCGACTGTGACCGCAGGCGGGAGCGGCCGTCACCCAGATCTCGGTCTCGTGCTTGGTCGTCGCGTTCATGGTGCTCCCCGTTCCCTGGGATTCGATCGGTTCGTCGTGGTCGCGCCGTCGACCTCGTCGTCCATCTCCGCGAGGACGGTGTCGAGGCGGCGGTAGCGCTCCTCGGCCCGGCGCCGGTAACGCTCGATCCATTTCGTCATGAGGTCGAACACCTCCGCCTCGAGGTGGCACGGCCTGCGCTGGGCGTCGCGGCTGCGGCTGACCAGCCCGGCGTCCTCGAGCACCTTCAGGTGCTTGGACACCGCCTGCACCGACACGTCGTACGGAGCCGCCAGCTGCCCGACGGTCGCGTCGCCGACCGTCAGGCGAGCCACGATGTCGCGCCTGGTCGGCTCGGCCAGCGCCGCGAACACCCGGGACAACTGGTCGTCGTCCATCCGACCTCCGTTCTCAACCATCTGGTTGAACACGAAGACTAGACCCGGACGCGGGCTTCGTCAACCTATTGGTTGTGAAGGAGTTCGAGCGGACCGGTCAGCCGGACGTGGCCCTCACTCGCTGACGACGGCGCGGCCGAGGAGCGCCCGCAGGTCCGCCGTGGCGACCGTCGGTCGGCTGACGTCCACCGCCACCAGCGGCGCGATCCGCCGCAGTACCTCGACGAGACGCACGTCGGTGAGGTCGTGAGCACCGGCCACGATCACGTCCGGGCGCAGCGCCGCCACGGCGGCCGGGTCCGGCCTGCCGGGCGGGCCGACCGGCTCGACACCGTCGAGGGCCCCGGCGCACCCGACCACGGGCGCGCCGAGGCCGAGCAGCAGCGCGCCGACGTCGTCGGCGGTGGCGACGACGCGGCGGATCGCCGCCGGCAGCGCCACCGACGTGCCCGTCGCATCGACGAACGCCCGACGCCCGACGCCGACGTCGCTGACGACGTTGCTGAGCGCGGCGGTGCGTGCCGGGTGACGTCGGGGGTCCTCCTGCGGGGTCAGGGCCATGCCCGGAGGGTAGGCGCGGTGACCAGGACGCACCTCTGCAGGTCGTGGCCTCGCTCGGACGTGAGAGTCGCCGCGGGCGACCGCCGGCGGCCCATGCGTACCCGGCGGCGGCGGCACCCGGCGGCCGCCGCTACGGTCGGGTGATGACCGATCGCAGCGGCCGCGTCGGCCGATACGTCCGCATGATGGCGCGACCCGGGCAGGGCGCTGCG
>JAKDLE010000753.1 GCA_030453005.1 Pseudonocardia sp.
GACAAGCCGCCGATCCAGACACCCGCCGAGCGGGCCAAGGAGCGCGGCGAGCCGTGGCCGCCGCAGGCCGAGCCCGGCCGCGAGCCCACCCCGGTCGGCTCCTTCCCGGGCGGCGCCAACGGCGTCCCCGCGGCGCCGCACCCCGGTGCCACGCACCAGGTCCCGGTCGGTCAACAGAACCGGGCCGCCTCCGGACCGCGTCGGCCGAACTCGGTGCCGCACAACTACGGGGCCCCGCCGGACTGGCGCCCCGCCACCACACCGTCCGGGCAGGTCTGGCCGCCTGCCGGTCAGTGGCAGCCGCCGCAACAGCCGCCCCCGCAGCCGTGGACCCAGCCCGCAGGCACGCCGCACGCCCGTCCCGGCAACGGCAGCGGCCACCCGGGCAACGGCACGACCGGATCCGAGCCGCCGTACACCGACCGGCCGGACGGCGACGAGGGCAGCCCCTCCGGTGGGACCGACCAGGGCGGGTCGCGCTGAGCGCCGGCGTGTCGGTGGGCGGTGCGGCCGGGGTGGCCGCCACGGACGGCCGTCCCGTCATGGACCACGCGCGGGCCGAGGCCGCCGTGCGCGAGCTGCTGATCGCCGTCGGCGAGGACCCCGACCGGGAGGGGCTGCGCGAGACGCCCGCCCGCGTCGCCCGGGCCTACGAGGAGGTCTTCGCCGGGCTCTACACCGAGCCCGACTCCGTGTTGGACAAGACGTTCGACGAGTCGCACGGCGAGCTGATCCTCGTCAAGGACATCCCGATGTTCTCGACCTGTGAGCATCATCTTCTCCCGTTCCACGGGATGGCGCACCTGGGCTACATCCCCGGCGAGGACGGCCGGGTCACCGGGCTGTCGAAGATCGCGCGCGTGGTCGACCTCTACGCACGACGCCCGCAGGTGCAGGAGCGGCTGACCGGTCAGGTCGCCGACGCGCTCATGCGCAAGCTCGATCCGCGTGGTGTCATCGTGGTCATGGAGGCAGAACACCTGTGCATGGGCATGCGCGGCATCCGCAAGCCGGGCTCGCGCACCATGACCTCGGCCGTCCGCGGCCTGTTCCAGACCTCGTCCACCTCACGGGCCGAGGCGTACTCGCTGCTGCGGAACAACTGATGGCGCCCGGCACCCCGGTCGGGCTGCCGCGCCCCGGGCGGTGCGCGGTGCTCGGCGTCCTCAACGTCACCCCCGACTCGTTCTCCGACGGGGGGCGCTACCTCGACCACGGGCACGCCGTCTCCCACGGGGTCGCGATGCGCGACGCAGGCGCGGACCTGATCGACGTCGGGGGTGAGTCCACCCGGCCCGGGGCGGGGCGCGTGGAGGCCGACGTGGAGCGGGCGCGCGTCGTGCCGGTGATCCGCGAGCTGGTCGCCGAGGGTGTACAGGTCAGCATCGACACCACCCGCGCCCGGGTGGCCGAGGCCGCGGTGGAGGCGGGCGCGTCGGTCGTCAACGACGTCTCCGGCGGCTTGGCCGACCCGTCGATGGCCGCCGTCGTCGCCGCGGCGCGGGTGCCCTGGATCCTCATGCACTGGCGCGGGCACAGCGACCGGATGAACGACCTCGCGTCCTACGAGGACGTGATCGGTGAGGTGCGGGCCGAGCTGGTGGCGCGCGCCGACGCCGCCGTGCTCGCCGGGGTCGACCCCGGCCGCATCGTCCTGGACCCCGGGCTCGGCTTCGCCAAGACCGCCGCACACAACTGGTCGCTGCTCCGCAGGCTCGACGTGCTCGTCGCGCTCGGGTTCCCGGTGCTGGTGGGAGCCTCGCGCAAACGGTTCCTCGGCCAACTGCTCGCCGACGCCGACGGCACCCCGCGCCCGCTGCCCCGCCGCGATGGCGCCACCGCGGCCGTCAGCGCGCTCGCCGCCCACGCGGGCGCCTGGGGCGTCCGCGTGCACGACGTCGAGACCACCATGGACGCCGTGGCGGTGGCGGCGGCCTGGCGGCTCGGGGCGTCGCGGGCCCGGACGAGCCCACCGCGCTCATGAAGGGCGGCGCATGACGGACCGCATCGAGCTGACGGGACTGCGCGTCCGCGGACACCACGGCGTGTTCGCCCACGAGCGCCGCGACGGGCAGGACTTCGTCGTCGACGTGACGGTGTGGATGGACCTCGCCCCCGCCGCCGCGTCCGACGACCTCGCCGCCACGCTGCACTACGGCGAGCTGGCCCAGCGCGCGGCCGAGGTCGTCGGCGGCGAGCCGTGCGACCTCATCGAGACCGTCGCCGCCCGGATCGCCGACGACGTGCTCACCGATCCGCGCGTGACGGGCGTCG
>JAKDLE010000754.1 GCA_030453005.1 Pseudonocardia sp.
CGATCTGCTCCGGCGTCGGGACCGTTACGGGCGATGGGGAGATGTTCGGGTGGGAGATCTGGTGCACGACGATGACAAGGCCGGTCCGGTCGACTACCTGGTCGTGGAGTTCCCGGGCGACCGCCGGACCGGGGAGGGTCTGCCGGTCCTCGTCGACCTGGTCGACCGCGGGCTGATCCGGGTTCACGACCTGTTCTTCGCCCGCAGGGACGCGGACGGCACGACGACCGGCATCGCACTCGCCGATCTCGACGGCGACGGCGAGCTCGATCTGGCGGTGTTCCATGGCGCGTCCTCCGGGCTGGTCGGATCGGAGGACCTCCCCGACCTGGACGGTGTGCTCGAGCCGGGGAGTTCCGCGGCGATCGTGGTCTACGAGAACCTGTGGGCCGTCCCGCTGGCGGCGGCGCTGCGCCGCGGCGGTGGACGGCTGGTGGCCCGCGGGCCGATCCGGCACGACGTACTGCTCGCCGCGCTCGACGCGACCGAGCCCGCCGAGGTCTGACGCCCGATTCATCGATCAGGAGGGACTACGCAGTGCCAGGACTACTGAGGGGCATCGCGCGGACGGCGGTCATCGCCGGCACCGCCACCGCCGTCTCGAACCGCGTCTCACGGCGCCAGGCCGGCCGGTGGGCCAGCCAGGACGAGCAGGCGCCCGAGGCGCCGAGCGCGCCCGTCGAGGCGGGCGGCGGCGGGATGGACGACCAGCTCGGGCAGTTGGAGCGGCTCGGGAAGCTCAGGGAGCAAGGGGTGCTCAGCGACAGCGAGTTCGCCGAGCAGAAGCAACGGATCCTCGGATCATGAAATGGCTGGGATCTGCCTGTCCCGGCGCGCTCGACAATGGGGAGGGAGCAGGGCGCGAATTCGGGTCGACTCCTTTCCGCGATCCGTTTGTCGGCGCAACGACGACAGGGCCGTTGGGGTCAGGCCGTTGGGGTCAGGTGCGCTGCTCCGAATGCCGTACGTACCGCCTGGCAGATGCCTTGCCAAATGGTGGACGTCGACGAGGTTGTCCGCGGCGTAATCGGCAAATCTGTACTTGGCCGGCCCGTAGACGTTGACAAACCTTCAGAATAGAGTGCGGTACCGGCACGACATATATCGGCGTGCCGCAGAGCTGCGGGGGGCGGCTCCCGGCCAGGCCGGGTGGAGGGGAAGGTCGCCATGGGGCGGGTCCCGCGGTCGAAGACGGCACTCCCGGCGCTCCCGAAGGAGTTCCTCCGGCGGCCGGATCTGCTGGCGGCTCTCGATCGGGGTGACAACTGCACGCTGACCCTCATCTGCGCGCCACCCGGATACGGCAAGACCCTGCTGCTTGCCGAGTGGGCCAGGTCCAGCGAGGAACACACGGCCTGGGTCGCGCTCGACGAGGAGGACGACGACCCGCAGCGGCTGTGGAGTGCCGTGCTGACGTCGCTGGTCGCATGCCCGGCGGTGCCGGCGTCGAGCCGCCTGCGCCGCCTCGCCGTGTCACGTACGACGGTCGAGCTCGACTTCCTGAACGACCTCCTCGACGGCCTCGAGGCACTGCCCGAGCGGGTGCGGCTGGTCCTCGACGACGTCCACCACCTGCGCGACCCGCGCACCCTGCACGGCCTGCAGATGCTGGTGCGCAGCGCCCGGACCGGTGTCCGGCTCGTGCTTGCCGGCCGGCTCGACCCCGTGCTGCCGGTGGCGAGGCTGCGTATGGAGAATCAGCTGTGCGAGCTGCGCGCGGAGCAGTTGCGGTTCTCGGCCGAGGAGTCGGCGACGCTGATGGAGCGTTGCGGGCTGCGGCTCGCTCCAGGACAGACCGCGTTGCTGCACGGGCGCACCGGCGGCTGGGTTGCGGGGCTGCGGCTCGCCGCACTGTCGATGCGGGGTCACCCCGAGCCCGACCGCTTCCTCGCCGAGTTCAGCGGCGACGAGCGCACGGTTGCCGACTACCTCGTCGGCGAGGTCCTCTCACGGATCACCGAGTACGAGCGTGAGCTCCTGCGCCGCACCAGCGTCTGCGACCCGCTGCCGGCTGCACTGGCAGCCGAGCTCTCCGACCGGGAGGACGCCGCCGACGTGCTCGACGGCCTCGAACGCGACACCGGGCTGGTCGTCGGCACCGGGCCACAGCGGGACGAGTACCGCATCCAGGAGCTGCTGAGGTCCTACCTGACGGCCGACCTGCACCGGCACGGGCCTGGCCTCGCCGCGCAGCTGCACCGGCGGGCGGCGCGCTGGTGGGCCGGCCGGGACTGTCCGGTGGAGGCCCTGTTCCACGCCGCCCAGGCCGG
>JAKDLE010000755.1 GCA_030453005.1 Pseudonocardia sp.
CGCGGGCCGTGGTGGACGACGCACGACGCGCAGAGCATACGGAGGCGCTGGTCGTCGCGCTCCGCGCCGCCGCCTGGTTCGAGCGCTCGCAGCTGGCGAACATCCGGGCCCTGCGGATGCTGCAGGACGCCGCCCGCCTGGCCCGGCGGGCCGGGCTCCCGCACCGGCTCGGTGAGGTCCTGTTGACCCGGGCGGCGGTGAACCTGGAGCTCGGGAGGGTCCCGGCCGCGCGGCGCGACCTGGACCGGGCCGGGGACCTGGGCACCGGCGGGCCCGCCGTGGCACTCACGCGGGCGGTCCTGCTGTGCAACAGCGGCGACGTCGCGGGCGGTGCGGAGATCCTGCGTGGGGTCGTCGCGGCGCCGGGGGTGGCCGTCGACGTCCGCACCCGCGCGGCGAACAACCTGGCGTTGGCCGAGTCGCTGCTCGGCGACTCCCGGGAGGCGCTGCGCCACATCGACCTGGCCGTGCGGCTCGCGCCGCAGGTGGGTCAGGCGTTCGTGGGGTTCGTCGCGCACAACCGCGGCGTCGTGCTGGCGCAGTCCGGCAGGCTCGCCGAGGGGCTGCGCCAGTTCGAGGAGGCCACGGGGCACCTGGTGCTGGCCGGTCTGCCGCTCGGGGAGTTCTCGGTGGAGTACGCCGAGACCCTCGCCGCGCTCCGGGCGCTGCCCGAGGCCCGCGAGCTGTGCCTGCGCGCCGCCGACGAGCTCGAGCGACACGACGTGCCCCTCATCGCGGCCCAGGCGCGGCTCCTGCTGGCCGACATCGCGCTGCTGGCGGGCGACGCGGAGGCGGCGTTGGCCGCGGCCGAGCGAGCGGTGGCGCAGTTCCGCACGCAGCGGCGGCGGGGCTGGGCGGCCCTGGCGACCGTCGTGGAGGTCGAGGCCGCGCGCCAGGCAGGCCGGTCGCGGGCCAACGACGTCGCGCGCGTGTGCCGGGCCGCCGACGTGCTGGCGCGGCTGGGGATGGTGTCCGGGGCGGTGAACGCCGACATCGTCGCGGGCCGCGTGGCGGCGGCGGCGAACCGGCCGCGGGTGGCCCGCAGGCGCTGGCGGGCCGCCCACGACCGGTCGCGTTCCGGCGCGGTACTGGTGCGGCTGCGCGGCAGGCTGGCCGGGGCGCTCGCGGCGGCGTCCGCGGGCGACCGCGCGGGCGTGCTCACCCACTGCCGGGCGGGCCTCGCCGACCTCGCCGCCCACCGGGCCGCGCTCACCTCGATGGAGCTGCGGGCGCTGGCCTCCGGACACGGGGTGGAGCTCGGCCAGCTCGGCCTCGACGTCCTGCTGCGCTCCGGTCGTCCGGCCCGGGTGTTCGACTGGACCGAGCGCACCCGGGCGGCCGCGCTGCTGGCCGTCGGGGCACCGGCGCCGGAGGACCTGCGGGGGGAGAGCGCCGCACTCGCCGCGCTCCGGAGAGAGCTCGTCGAGGCCCGTCGCGACACCGGTGTGGAACCGCTGGAGCTGGTGGCGCGCCAGACGGCCGGAGAGGCACGCCTGCGCCGAGCGACCTGGCGGCGGGAGGCCTCCGGAGCCCCTGCGGGCTCGGCGAGCTCGGCCCGTGAGGTGCGGGAGCTGCTCGATGACCGCACCCTCGTCTCCTTCGTCCGGCACGGCGACGCCCTGTTCGCCGTCGTCGTCGACCGCGCCCGGAGCCGGGTCGTCCCGCTGGGGGCGCTGGCCCCGCTGCGTTTCGAGGCCGACGCCCTGCTGTTCGCCCTGCGGCGACTGACGATGGCCGGCCGACCGGCCGCCCTGGAGAGCGCCCGCGCGAGTGCCGGACACGCGCTGCGCGAGCTGCGACGGCGCGCCGTCGCACCGCTCGGCGTCGACCCGGCGGCCCCGCTGGTGGTCGTGCCGACCGGGGACACGCACCGCGTCACCTGGTCGGCCCTGCATGACGGCCCGGTCAGCGTGGCGTCGTCGGCGTCGCTGTGGGCGGCCACCCGGGTCCGGCCGGTCGGGCCCCGGCGGGTCGTGGTGGTGGCCGGGCCCGGTCTGGCGGGCGGCGAGGCGGAGGCCGCCGCGGTGTCGGCGTGCCATCCCTGGGCGACGGTGCTGGCTCCGCGGGAGGCCACGACCGGCGCGGTACTCGACGCGATGGCCCGCGCCGGGCTGGTCCACCTGGCCTGCCACGGTGTGCTCCGCTCGGACAACCCGATCTTCTCCGCGTTGACGATGGCCGACGGACCGCTGACGGTGCACGAGCTCGATCTGCGCGCCGTCGCGCCACACCGGATCGTGCTCGCGTCGTGTGACTCCGCGGCGG
>JAKDLE010000756.1 GCA_030453005.1 Pseudonocardia sp.
GGCGGGTCCACGCCCGTGACGAGGGAGGTTCGACCATGACGATCGTGCTGGATCCGACGGACGAGAGCGCGTCGGCGCACCGGGAGGCGATCGCGGAACGGGCGGACGAGGCGCTGGAGGCGTTGCTCGCCGCCGTCACCGCGCAGGCGGCTACTGCTCGAAGGTCGGGGTGAGGGTCGCGCGGCCGAGGGTGTGGCTGAACAGGTTGAAGCCGAGGAACGCCGGGGTCGACTCCGCCGGGAGCTCCAGGGTCTCCACGTCCCGCGAGCGACAGGACGCAGGCCGTGGGGTCCCGTCCCCGTTCCGCTGGCCGGAACGTGGCGGTTCCCTGACGGCGCGCGACACGTCAGGCTCGTACACCATGAGCAGAGTGACCGCGGCGATCGTGGGGCCGGGCAACATCGGGACCGACCTGCTGGCGAAGTTGCGGCGCAGCGAGGTCGTGGACGTCGGGTACATGGTGGGGGTCGTGGAGTCCGACGGGCTGGCCCGGGCGCGTGAGCAGGGCGTCGCGGCCTCGGCGGAGGGGGTCGGCTGGCTGCTGCGCCAGGACCCGCTGCCGCAGGTCGTGTTCGAGGCCACCTCCGCCGCGGCCCACGTCGCCAACGCCCCGCGCTACGCCGAGGCGGGCATCCAGGCCGTCGACCTCACCCCGGCGCACCTGGGCCCGATGGTCTGCCCGCCGGTGAACCTGCGCGACCACCTCGACGCCCCGAACGTCTCGATGATCACCTGCGGGGGTCAGGCCACGATCCCGATGGTGCACGCGGTGTCCCGGGTCACCCCGGTGCCCTACGCCGAGATCGTCGCCTCGGTGGCCTCGCGCAGCGCCGGGCCGGGCACCCGGGCCAACATCGACGAGTTCACCCACACCACCTCGCGCGCGGTCTCCGAGGTCGGAGGCGCCGAGCGCGGCAAGGCGATCATCATCCTGAACCCGGTCGAGCCGCCGATGATCATGCGGGACACGGTGTTCTGCATGATCGGCGCCGACGCCGACCACGACGCGATCACCCGCTCGGTCCACGACATGGCCACCGAAGTGGCCCGGTACGTGCCCGGGTACACGTTGCGCGCCGAACCGCAGTTCGACGACCCGCGACCCTCGTGGGACGGGTACGGCCGGGTCGCGGTGTTCCTCGAGGTGAAGGGCAACGGCGACTACCTGCCCGAGTACGCGGGCAACCTCGACATCATGACCGCTGCGGCCGCCCAGGTGGGCGAGCTGATGGCGGCGGCCACGCAGGCGGTGTCGGCGTGAGCAGGCCCGCGCTGCGCGACGACGTCCGCATCATCGACACGACGCTGCGCGACGGCAGCCACGCGATGGCCCACCGGTTCACCGAGCAGCAGGTCCGCGACACCGTGCGCGCGTTGGACGGGGCGGGTGTCGAGGTCGTCGAGGTCAGCCACGGCGACGGCATCGGCGGGTCGTCGTTCAACTACGGCTTCTCCCACACCGAGGAGATGACGCTGATCGCCGCGGCCCGGGATGAGGCGCGCCAGGCGAAGATCGCGGTGCTGCTGGTACCCGGCATCGGCACCGTGGACGATCTCAAACGGGCCCGCGACGCGGGCGCCGACATGGTGCGCGTGGCCACCCACTGCACCGAGGCCGACGTGTCCCCGCAGCACTTCGCCGCCGCCCGCGAGCTGGGTATGGAGACCGCGGGTTTCCTCATGATGGCCCACCGCACCTCGCCCGACGACCTCGCGAAGCAGGCGCGGATCATGGTCGACGCCGGCTGTCAGGCGCCCTACTGCACCGACTCGGCGGGTGCGTTGCTCATGCACGAGGCGCGGGCCCGGTTCGAGGCGCTGGTCGCGGAGGTGGGCGATGAGGCGTGGGTCGGCTACCACGGGCATCAGAACATGAGCTTCGGCGTGGCGAACTCCGTCATCGCCCAGGAGGTGGGCGTGCGCTACATCGACGGCTCGCTGTGCGCGCTGGGCGCGGGCTCGGGCAACTCGCCCACCGAGGTGCTCGCCGCGGTGTTCGACCGGCTCGGCGTCTCCACCGGCCTCGACGTGATGGGCCTGCTCGACGCGGCCGAGGACGTCGTGCGCCCCTACCTGGACCGCTGGCCCAAGATGGACCGCAACGCCATCGTCCAGGGCTGGGCCGGGGTGTACTCCTCGTTCCTGCTCCCCGCCGAGGCCGCGGCCGAGGCCGATGGCGCCCATCCCGACCCGCACCTCGGTGGGTGATTCGAGCTGCACATAACCCTCGGCGTCCACCCAGGCGGGAATGCTCTCCCCCAC
>JAKDLE010000757.1 GCA_030453005.1 Pseudonocardia sp.
CCTCAAGATGGCCGACGAGCGGGCGAGCCGCGCGAGGGTGTCGAGGTGCTCGCTGCCCTCGGGGTTGCGCTTGTGCGGCATCGTGATGGAGCTGACGGCCCCGGGCGGCGCGGCCTCGGCCAGCTCGCCGATCTCGGGCCGGGCCAGCTCGTAGACCTCGGTACCGATCCGCGACAGCGTGCCGCACACCATCGCGAGCACCCCACCGAACTCCGCGATCCGGTCCCGCGAGGTGAGCCAGGAGATCCCCGGGTCGGCCAGCCCGACCTCGAGACAGAACCGGGCGCGCAGCTCGAGGCCCGTGTCACCGAAGAACGCCAGCGCGCCGACGGCCCCGCCCAGCTGCCCGACGAGCCAGCGGTCCCGGCCCTGCCGCAGCCGGTCGAGGTGGCGCCGCACCTCGTCGGCCCAGGACGCCACCTTGAACCCGAACGTGATCGGCGCACCCGGCTGGCCGTGCGTGCGCCCCGCCATCACCGTGCCGCGGTGCTCGGCGGCGAGCGCGAGCAGGGCGGCCTCCAGCGCGCGCAGGTCCCGCCACACGACCTCGCCCACGCGCCGCATCACCAACCCGAACCAGGTGTCGGTGAGGTCCTGCACGGTCGCCCCGACGTAGACGTGCTCGCGCGCCTGCTCCGGCAGCACGCGCGACAGCCCGCGGATCAGGCCCAGCGTGGAGTGCGAGGTGGCGCGCGTCTGCTCGGCGACGTAGGCCAGGTCCAGCGCCTCCACGCGGGCGGCGTCGGTGATCGCGGCCGCGGCCTCGGCGGGCACGAGGCCCAGCTGCGCCTGCGCACGCGCGAGCGCGGCGAGGACGTCGAGCCAGGACTGCAGCATCGCCCGCTCGTCGAAGACCGCGTCCAGCTCGGGGGTGCCCCACAGGTGCGCGTAGAGCAGGGAGCCGCTCAGGCGGGTGCCCACACCGGCTCCTGCTGCGCAGCGAGGGTGCGCAGCGCCTCGCGCACGTGCTCCAGCGACGAGCCCCACGGCACCGTCACCCAGCCCGGCCCGGCCTCGGTGTGCTCCTCCTGCAGGCAGCACTTGGTGAGCAGCACCTCCGGACGCGGCCCCGGAGCCCGCTTCGGGCAGAAGTCCACCACCGGCACCTCGGCTCCGTAGAACCACTCGTGGATCTGCTGGGAGCGGGTGCAGCCGAGCAACGTCCAGTCGGCGAACGGCGGGTGCTCGTCGAGGTAGGAGACCGTCGCCCCCGCTACCTCGCCGCCGGAGCCGCGGCAGGGCAGCAGGTAGTGCCCGGCCGGGTGGTCGGCGGCGAGTGCGCCCAGGTCGGTCAGCTCGCTCACCAGCTCGATCGGGGGCAGGTCCTCGGTGATCGCGACGATCCGCCGCGCCTGGTCGAACAGCTTGGCGGGCTCCGGCGGCACGACCTCGCGCACGACGATCCGCAGCGGCCGGGCGTCGACGATGAAGTTGACGTGCTCGTAGAGCCCCTGCACGACCACCGCGCGTCTCCCGGCGCCGACCGCCACCGCGGCCAGCGCGGACGGGATCGCGGTGTCGACCTCGGGCGCGTGCACGTAGGCGCACTCGTCCGAGCCTGCGAGCAGTGTGACGTCGACGATCGGCGAGAACAGCTCGACGTCGGACGCCTTCGTGACGTGCAGCAGCGCCGTGCCCGAGCCCGACCGTGCGACGACGAACCGCGTGCGCCGGTAGGCGTCGCGGCCCTGGAAGTACGCGCGCAGCGAGCCCTCGTCCAGGCCGACGCCCGCGGGCAGCGCGGCCACGGACACGCCCCGGTACCGGCCCGGGACGAGGTTCGGGGTCATGCCGTCCCCGATCCGGCCGAGTCCTCCCGGCCGGAGACCGACGCGGTGTCCGAGCGCAGGCCCAGCCGCAGCGTCTCCACCGAGAGCACGTCCGACAGCGCCACGTTGCCGAGGTTCACCTCCGCGCCGAAGCGGCGGATGAACCACGCCTGCTGCGCCGACTGGGGCGCCTCGAACACCACCCGCTCCACGCCGACCGCGGCCACCACCGCCTCCACGACGTCGGCCCGCACCCGACCGGCGGCGTCGAAGGTGCCGACGGTGCCGCTCTGCCGGCCCTCGGTGACGACCAGGCTCGCGCCCGCGTCGAGGTCGGAGCGGGCCTCGGCGGGCCAGGTGCGGGCGGCGAACTGCTCCCCCGGCGCCTTCGCGCCGACCTCGGCGAGCACGGTGAAGTCGCGGACGGCGAGGGCGATCAGCTCACGCTTCTCCGCCGTCGACCTCTCCACCGTGCCGCGGG
>JAKDLE010000758.1 GCA_030453005.1 Pseudonocardia sp.
GTTGCCGTGCGCGCCCGCCCGGGCAGCCGCCGGTTGACCGACGACGTCCTGCTCACCGACGCTCCGACGACGCGTACCGACCTGATGGCAGCGTCGCCGAGGCACGGTGGACCTCGCGAGCGACAGCACCTGCCAGCCCCGCGGCAGCGCTGACAGCACCCTGCGAACGCTGCGGCAGCGCGCTGGCAGGCGGCTCGCGAAACATCATCGTCGCGCCCCGATCCGGTGCGCACCACCAGAGAAACGAAGGAGCTCACCATGCTGCACGGACACCGTCGCGCTGCTCGCCACCACGGCCCTGCTGACCGCCACCTCACCGGCGGCCGCCGACTCCGTCCCGCTCGACCAGCGCACCTACACCATCGAGGTCGATCTGCGCACCGAGGTCGGTCAGGGATGCCTCGGTCGAGCGGCCCTCGCCGAGGGTGGTCCGGAACCCGGCGTAGATCTCGTCACTGCGGAACGACGGCAGCCCGCCGTCGTTGGTCCGGAAGAACCTGCGCAGGTCAACGAGGACCGGGTCCGGCTCCGGCGGTGAGGCGGCGCTGCGCGCCCAGCCAGGCGGCGACGTTGCTGGCCTGCACGCCTTCGGCCTTGAGGAACGACTTGCCGGTCCCGGCCCGATCAGCGTCTCCACCCGCGCGCCGCTCGTGAGGACCCCGAGTACCGCGACGGCCTGGTCGGCGCCCAGCTCGATCCCGGATTCAGCGAGTTCGCCGAGGAACCGCTGTGCGACATCGCGCGGCAATCTCGCCGCATCGCCCGCGGTCGTGGCGGCGACCAGCGCGCGCTCGGTGCGGACCTGGTCCGGTGTCGCGTACAGCCGCGCCCCCGGCGCCTGATAGACCGAGTCGCCGTTGCCGAGCCGCATCGCGTCGGGCAGGTGCTCGCCGCCGGGGCGGGCGGTGTCCAGGTTCGTCGCGTACTTCTTCGCCTCGGCGGCGAGCTGGTCGAGCAGCTCGCCGACGTCGCGCCCGTCCGGGATGCCCAGGTCGTCGGGCAGGGCGGCGTCGATCGCGCTGATCAGGTCGGCCTCGGTCCAGCCGGCCTTGCGGGCCTGGACGTCGGCGAGCGCGGTCTCGATCACCCCCTGTGGTGACCACGCCTGCGCGGTCGGCGCCTGCTCGTGCGCGGCCAGCGCGGTAGCGGCGACCCCGGCGAGACCGCCGTCGATGTCGCCGCGGATGCGGTCGTCGATGCGGTCGAGCAGCTCCTCGCGGGTCTCCCCGGTGTGTGACTTCCGCGCCCGGGTCAACAAGGTCGCCTGCTGGGTGAGGCGCTCGCGGACCAGGCCGTTGACCTCGCGCCCGGTGCGGGCCTCGTGGGCTGCACCCGACAACCGCCGTGCGCTGGGTCCGCGACGCCGGCGGCGACTGGAACCGCTACGCCGCCCAACTCGTCCAAGCCCGCGATCACCAACCATGACGAATGCCCCCACCAAGATCGTCCCCGCGGAGGCATTCGGCACATCCGAACACTGCTGGTTACCAATCGAGGACGGGGTCGATCCGCTGTTCGTGCAGCAGCAGGTCGGGCACCGGTGGGGATCGACCACCGCGCTCTACACCTCGGTGTCGAGCGCCTTCCGCACCCGCACCCTGCGCCGGGTCCTCGACGGAGCGGTCGGCGCCGCCCTGGCCCCGCCCCCCACGACAACATCGGCGACAACGGAGGGATCGTGATGGTCCGCAAGCTCAACTTCCACTGGAACCTGCGCCAGCTGATGGCCGCGCACGAGATCTGGAAGACCACCGAGCTCATCCCGCTGCTCGCGCAGCGCGGCGTCACGCTGTCGGTCGCGCAGGTCTACCGGCTGGTCACCGACAAGCCCGAGCGGTTGTCGATGAAGACCCTGACCGCGCTGTGCGACATCCTGGCCTGCACACCGGCGGACCTGATCGACCCCTACGTCGAGGCCGCCAGCCGCAAACCCGCGGTCGGGGACGCGACTGTGATCGACGTCCGCCCCGAGTTCCGGCCCGAACGCGCGCGCATCGTGGACGGCGAATGAACGCCACCACGCCGCCGGTCACAGCGCTGCCTGTCATAGCGCGCAAGCCGCGGGCTCGGGCGATCCCCTGCGACCCGCAACGCTGGCCGCCGTGCGCCCGGTGCGGCCGCAGCTACCAGCGGTCGAGGACCTGGCCCGAGGGCCGGATCTGCCAGTACTGCTACGACGCCGCCCGGCACCGGCAGGGACAGTGCGCCAGCGGCGGCCACGCGGGTGTCCTGCCCGGTCTGGCCGCCGTC
>JAKDLE010000759.1 GCA_030453005.1 Pseudonocardia sp.
GCCGCGGCCGCGGTCGTGGCATGGGCCGGTCTGGCCGCGCTGCGCACCATCGCCGCGCCGAGCCCCCCAGCGCAGAGCTCCCCACCGGTCGAGCTCGTCGGGGCCCTCGACGTCGGAGCCGGTGGCTTCCTGGCCCTCGCCTGCGCCGCCGCCGGCGCCGGTCTCGTGCTCGCCTCAGTGCACCGCCGCGACACCATCGGTCGCGCAGGCGAGCAGATCCGCGACGTCCTCGCGCTGTGGAACTGGCTCTGCGGCACCGACAACAACTCCGAGGACCTCTTCGGCGTCGTCATCGAGACCCGCGACCGCATGTGGCTCACCCAGCGATGGGTCGACGTCGACGACCTCGCCGCCGCCACCCACCTCGCCCGGCGCCTGAGCCTGCGCGGGCAGCCCGCCCGCGCGTTCATCACCGCGGTCTGCCTCGAACTCGGGCTCCGCGCAGTCGAGGACGACCCGGCGCGGCCCGCCGAGTCCGCAGACCTCAGCCGGCTCGGAGGCGGCAGCTCCCCCGAGGAGGAGGCGGCCTGGTTCGCCGCGGTCTGGCGCTCCCGTATCGATCACCACGCAGCCGCCGCGGCCGACGTCATCCGACACTCCGACCACTCGATCACCGAGCCCGGACATGGGACAGTGATCGAGCCATGACCACCCCCCGCGGCCCGATCGACGGTCCTCCCCGCGCACCCGGCGATGCACCGAGCATCGACGACGCCGGGCTGCTGCACCGATGCCAGCACCGGATCCGCGCCGTGCTCCCGACCGCGCCCACCGGGCTCGAGGACCTCCGCCACGCCCTGAGCCGGTACCGGCGCCGCCGGATCAGTGTGCTGTTCACCGACCCCGCCGGGCTCACCCTGCCCGCCGGGCTGTGGCTCGAACTCGACGATCACGACCTCGTGTGGATCGACCGCCGGACCAGCCCGATGATGCGGATCGTGGCCGCCTGCCACGAGTTCGGCCACATCATCAGCGGTCACCAGCCCACCCGCAGCGCCGACGCCCCGGCCGGGTCAGCCGGGCCCGGTCAGCGCGACGTCCGCGCGCTGGCCCGCGACCAGCTCGGCCTACCCACCGGCGCGATCCAAGCGATCATGATGCGATGCGGTGACCCGCACGAGCGCGGCAGCCGGCACTGGCACGAGGAACGCGAGGCCGAGATGATCGGGCGGCTGCTCGCCGCCCGCGTCCTGCGCCACCCCCGCGGCCTCGCCCAAACCCTCATCGACCTCTGAACGCTTCACCTCACATCAGAAGCGGTCGCTGACGACGGCGGCCAGTTCGGTGAACGCGGCCCGCGTGCGTCTATGCAACCGGGCCGGCTCCACCCGCGCCCCGGTGGCCAGGTGCGGGTCGTGGGGCACCTCGACGACCTCCCGGCAGCGGCTCCGGAAATGGCGCACCACAGTCTCGACATCGACCTCGCGCGAGCACCGATCCTGCGAGAGCACCACCACGGCGTCCTTGACCAACGCGTCATGGCCGTGCGCGGAGAGCCAGTCCAGGGTCTTGCTGGCCCGGCTCGCCCCATCGACGGTCGGCGCACCCGCGATGACCAGCGACTGCGCCACACCGAGGGTCCCCGCCATCGCCGAGTGCACCAGCCCCGTGCCCGAGTCGGTGATCGTGATGTTGAAGTAGCGGCTGAGCAAGGCGATGACGTCCTCGTACTCGGCGCGGCTGAACGCCGCACTCATCGCCGGGTCCTGCTCGGAGGCCACCACCTGCAGGCGCCCGGCGAGGCTGGTGTAGCGCGCGATGTCATTCCACGACTCGATCCTCGGGAGATCCCGCAGAAGGTTCCGTACCGTGACCTCCGACTCGCCGGTGAGCCGATCCGCCAGCGTCCCGGCGTCCGGGTTGGCATCGAGCGCGACGACCCGATCCCCCCGATGCTCGGAGAGCACCAAACCCAGGCATGCGGCGATCGTCGTCTTGCCGACCCCACCCTTGATCGAAGTTATCGCCACGTGATGCGGGTCGGCCAGCGGCCGGGTGATGCGGTGGTGCTGGTCTCGGCCACGGATCTCCTCGACCCCGAGCCTCGGGTTGACCCGGCCCCCCGTCGCGGTGACCACAGCTCCGCGCCAACCGCGCTCCGCTCGTTGCGGTCGCGGCCGCAGCATCGTGTCATCGGTGAGCTCACCCGGCACATCCCAGATCCCATCAGGGGCGTCATCCACCCGCAGCCCAACATGCGGCTGCGGCCGCACCCGGTGCCCGTAACGCGGCCACCAGGTGCGGTACG
>JAKDLE010000760.1 GCA_030453005.1 Pseudonocardia sp.
GGAGGCCCACAAGCGGGGGGGCCGGGGGGTGGGGGCGGCCCGGCTGATCGGGCTCGTGGGGCTCGCCCCGCCGCTGCTGCACAGCCTGGGCGCCCGGCTGGCCAGCCAGCACTCCAGCCGGCTCTACAACGTGTTGGTCACCAACGTGCCCGGTCCGCCCCGACCGCTCTACGCGTCGGGCGCGCGGATGCTCGACATGTTCCCCGTCGTACCACTGGCCGGTGGCCAGGCCGTCGCGATCGGGATCACCTCCTACGACGGGGCCATGCACTACGGCCTCACCGCCGACCGCGACGCCATGCCCGACGTCGACGTCCTCGCCGCGGCCCTGGAGGAGTCCCTCGCCGAGCTCCTCGCCGCGTCCTGACCCGCCCCGCGGGACCTATGCTCGGGCGGTGCCGGGAACTGTGGAGATCGAGGCGGCACGGCGTTCGTTCCTGACGGCGGGCTGGGGTGTGTCGGCCGCCGACGTCGTGCGGCCCGTGGTGTTCTCGTCCTGGGAGCGCTCGCGGCGCTACGACGTGGACCCCGACCGGATCACCGTGCCCTTCGTGGGACATCCCGGCCTGGGTCACCACCGCGCGCCGCCGCCCCTGGTGGCGTGCGCCGAGGAGGTGTTCGACGAGTTCCACGCCGCGAACCCGGACGCCGACTGCTCGCTGGTCCTCATCGACGCCGACGGGGTGGTGCGGGTCCGTCGCGACGCCGACCCGGCTCTGGCCGCCCTGCTCGACGGGGTGCTGCTCGTGCCCGGATACGGGTACTCCGAACGCGTGGTGGGCGCCACCGCGGTGTCAGTGGCGCTGCACGAGCAGGACGGCGCGACGATGAGCGGGCCGGAGCACTACCACGCGCAGCTGCGGTTCCTCGCCGAGGCCGCGGCCCCCGTGTCCGACGGGTGCGGCGTGTGCGGCGCGGTCGCGGTGATGAGCCACGAGTCGCGGTCCACCGCGTTGGCGCTGCCGCTGGCGCGGCTGCTGGCCGAGCGGCTCGGCGAGCGGGTCGACGGCGACCCGGACCGCCGTGCCCGGGCCGTCCTGGACGACTTCCGCCGCCGCTGCGTCGCCGCACCGGGGAACTGGGTGCTGGCCACCGACGGGGAGCTCGTGCTCACCAACGCCGACGCCCGTCGCCTCGACGCCGGGGACCAGCGGGTGCTCAGCGACCTGCTCCTCGCCGGTCTCGCGTGCGAGGAGGGCACCGACGGGCACGTCGACCTGCCGTCGGGGAGCTGCGCCGAGGTCGTCACCGAACGGGTCCAGCGACACGGGCTGCAGATCGGCAGCGTGCTGGTGGGCGGGCCCGCAGGGGCGGCGCGGGCGTCGGAGCAACCGGAGTCGGTGCGCAGGCAGGGCTCGCACGTGGCGCCGATGGCCCGCCGTGACTACGCGCAGGACCTGCGCGGACCGGCGGGCAGCGCGCACGCCGCCGCCCGGATCCGGGCCAACCGGGAGCTGCTCACGCCGTACCTGCGGGCGCGCCACGAGGTCACCGCCGCGTTGAGCCGCGGTCGCACGCAGCTGCTCATCGGCGAGCCCGGCGTCGGGAAGAGGCAGCTCGTGATCGAGCGCTTCCGGCAGGGTTTCCCCCTCGGTCGCGTCGTCACCGTCGACTGTGCCTCGTTCGGGTCCGAACCGGGGGCGACCGTCCCCCCGCCCGTCGACGACCGCCCGCGCCTGCTGCTGCTCAACGGGATGAACGCGTTGACCCCGGTCGGGGCCCGTCGGCTCGACGAGTTCCTCCGACCGCTGGTGGCGCTGGCGGTGCCCCCGCGGGTCGTCGGCTGCGTCGACACCCCCGCGGTCGACGCGACCCGGCCCTACGGGCTGTTGCTGCGGCACTTCCACGAGATCACCCGCGTGCCCGCGCTGCGACACCGGCTCGACGAGATCGGCGACATCGCGCGGTCGATCCTGCAGCGGGTCTCGGGGCGCCGTTCCCTGCGGATGACCCTGCAGGTGGTGCGGGTGTTGGAGGGCTACGCCTGGCCGGGCAACATCAGCGAGCTGGAGGACGTGCTGCGCTACGTGGTGGCGCACAAGCCGGTGGGGGAGATCCAGCCGCCGGATCTGCCGGCGCTGTGCTTCCAGGGTCGGCAGCGCAGGCTGTCGATGTTGGAGTCGGCGCAGTGCGACGCGATCATCCAGGCGCTCTACGAGTCCGGCGGCAACCGTTACAAGGCCGCCGCCATGCTCGGCATCGCCCGGTCCTCGCTCTACCGCAAGATCGACGCGTTCGGCATC
>JAKDLE010000761.1 GCA_030453005.1 Pseudonocardia sp.
GCGCACGGTGCCGGACGCCGGTTCGATGCCCAGCACGTAGCGGGGCCTGCCGTCCGCGGCGGGGGCGTCGACGCCGAGGCCCTTGCGCTGACCCACGGTGAAGCCGTGCACGCCGTCGTGCCGGGCCAGCTCGGCGCCGGTGGCGTCGTCCACGACGGCCCCGGGACGGGTGCCGATCCGGGCGCCGAGGAAGGCGCGGGTGTCGCCGGAGGGGATGAAGCAGATGTCGTGGCTGTCGGGCTTGTCGGCCACCCGCAGCCCGCGTTCGGCCGCCTCGGCGCGCACCGCGGGCTTCGGGGTGTCGCCGATCGGGAACATGGCGTGCGCGAGCTGGTGCGCGGTCAGCACCGCGAGGACGTAGGACTGGTCCTTGTCCCCATCGACCGCGCGACGGAGCTCACCGGAGAGCAGGCGGGCGTAGTGCCCGGTGCAGACGGCGTCGAACCCCAGCCCGAGTGCCCGGTCCAGCAACGCCGCGAACTTGATCCGCTCGTTGCAGCGCAGGCACGGGTTGGGCGTCTCCCCCGCGGCGTAGGACGCCACGAAGTCGTCGACGACGTCGGAGCTGAACCGCGCGGCGAAGTCCCAGACGTAGAACGGGATGCCGAGCACGTCGGCGGCGCGCCGCGCGTCACCGGCGTCCTCCTTGGAGCAGCACCCGCGCGACCCGCCGCGCAACGCCGCCGGTGTCTCGGACAGGGCCAGATGGACGCCGACGACGTCGTGCCCGGCGTCGACGGCCCGCGCCGCGGCCACCGCGGAATCGACGCCGCCGCTCATCGCGGCCAGTACACGCATCTCAGCGGCCCGGCCCGGCCCGGCGGGCCCGGTCGACCACCTGCCCGATGACGGCGGCGACGGCGTCGACGTCGGCGGGGGTGGAGGTGTGTCCGAGGGAGAAGCGCAGCGACCCGCGGGCCGTGGCGTCGTCGGCACCCATGGCGAGCAGCACGTGGCTGGGCTGCGCCACGCCCGCGGTGCAGGCGGAGCCGGTGGAGCACTCGATGCCGTGGGCGTCGAGCAGCATGAGCAGGCTGTCGCCCTCGCAGCCGGGGAACGACAGGTGCGCGTTGCCGGGCAGCCGCGAGGGGCCGCCGTCGACCAGGCCGGTGCCCGGGTCGCCGTTCAGGGTGGCGTCACCGACGGTCGCGCGCACCTTCCCCACGAGATCGTCGCGCAGACCGGCGAGCATCGCCGCGCGGCGCGGGGCGTCGGCGACCGACAGCTCCACGGCGGTGGCGAGCCCGACGACCGCCGGGGTGTCGAGGGTGCCCGAACGCACGTCGCGCTCCTGCCCGCCGCCGTGCAGCAACGGGGTGAGCGCCACCTCGCGGCCCAGCAGCAGCGCCCCCGCGCCGTAGGGGCCGCCCAGCTTGTGCCCGGTCAGGGTCAGGGCGTCGACGCCGGACGCGGCGAAGTCGACCGGCAGGATCCCGACGGCCTGCACGGCGTCGGTGTGCAGCGGCACGTCGAACTCGTGGGCGACCGCGGCGAGCTCCCGGACGGCGTTGACGGTGCCGACCTCGTTGTTGGCCCACATCACCGAGACCAGCGCGACGGTCTCCGGCGCGGGCGCGATCGCCGCCCGCAGCGTCTCCGGGCGGACCCGCCCGTGGGCGTCGACGTCGAGGAGCACGACCTCGGCGCCGGAGTGCTCGGCCAGCCACTGCGCGGAGTCGAGGATGGCGTGGTGCTCGATCCCGGGGACCAGTACGCGGGTGCGGCGGGTGTCGGCCGCGTGGCGCGTCCAGTAGAGGCCCTTGACGGCGAGGTTGTCGCTCTCGGTGCCGCCGGTGGTGAGCACGACCTCCGACGGCCGGGCGCCCACCGCTGCGGCGATGCGCTCGCGCGACTCCTCGACGTCACGCCGGGAGCGACGGCCCGCCGAGTGCAGCGACGACGCGTTGCCGGTGCGCGTGAGCGCCTCGCTCATCGCGGCCACCGCCGCCGAATGCATCGGCGTGGTGGCCGCGTGATCCAGGTACGTGGGGCCGCCGCTCGATGAAGTCGTCACGTCAGTCTTCCCGTTGCTGCGCCGGTGGTCCGGCCGTGGCCCGGCCGGGATCAGCTCCCAAGGATAGTCGCCGGACCCGACCGGAGCTCCCGCGCGGGGCGTCCGGGCCGACCCGTCGCGGGGCTGCACCGCTCCGGACCTCCGCCGAGCCGCCTGGACACCCCTCGCCGAGTTGCAGTAAGGCCACCTTCACGCAACCTCGTTGCATGAAGGTGGCCTTACTGCAA
>JAKDLE010000762.1 GCA_030453005.1 Pseudonocardia sp.
GAGCGCGGCCCGTGGGGCGGGGGCAGGCCCGCGGCCTGGGACTGGCCCGCCGACGCGGTGGAGGTGTCGCCGGACCGGCTCGCGGACTCCGACGTCGACCTGGTCGTGCTGCAGCGGCCCGAGGAGCTCGACCTCGCCGCCGCGTGGCTGCGCCGGGTCCCCGGCCGCGACGTCCCGGCCGTCTACCTCGAGCACAACACGCCACGCGGCCCGGCGGTGACCACCCGGCACCCCGTCGCCGACCGGCCCGAGCTGCCGCTCGTGCACGTCACACACTTCAACGCGCTGGCCTGGGACGCGGGCGACGCCGCCACCACGGTGGTCGAGCACGGCGTCGTCGACCCGGGCCTGCGGTACACCGGTGAGCTGCCCGCCGCGGCGGTCGTCGTCAACGAGCCGCTGCGCCGCGGCCGGGTGACCGGCACCGACCTGCTGCCCGCGCTGTCGCGGGCCGCACCGCTGCACGTGTTCGGGATGGGCACCGACGGGCTCGGCGAGAAGCTGGGCGGGGACGTCCACGGCCTCGGTGACCTGCCCCAGCACCGGATGCACGCCGAGCTGGCCCGGCGGCGGGTGTACCTGCACCCGATCCGCTGGACGTCGCTGGGGCTCTCGCTCATCGAGGCGATGCACCTGGGCATGCCGGTGGTGGCGTTGGCCACCACCGACGCGGTGGAGGCGGTGCCGCCGGGTACGGGGTACTGCGGCACCGACCCCGCCCGGCTGGCCGCCGCGCTGCGCGAGCTCGTCGCGGAGCCGGAGCTGGCCCGCGAACAGGGCCGGGTCGCCCGCGACCACGCCCGGCGCCGGTACGGCCTGGACCGGTTCCTGGCCGACTGGGACGGGGTGCTCGACCGCACGGTCGAGCAGCACCGCAGGAGCACGCGGGCCAGGCAGCCCGCGTCGAACGGAAGGACGGGTTAGGACATGCGGATCGACATGGTCTCCGAGCACGCGAGCCCGCTCGCCGTCCCGGGCGGACCCGACTCCGGTGGACAGAACGTGCACGTCGCCGAGCTGAGCCGCGCGCTCGGTGAGGCGGGGCACGAGGTCACGGTGTGGACCCGGCGCGATGACGCCGACCTGCCCGCGACCGTGCCGTTCGCGCCGGGGGTGACGGTGCGCCACATGGACGCGGGCCCGCCCGCGTCCGTACCCAAGGACCGCCTGGTGCCGCACGTGCCTGCGATGGCGGCCGTGTTGGAGCAGGCGTGGGCGGCCCACCCGCCCGACGTCGTGCACGCGCACTTCTGGATGTCGGGCCTCGCGGCCGTCGCGGCCGCCGGGCGGCTCGGGATCCCGGTCGTGCAGACCTTCCACGCACTCGGCGTGGTGAAGCGCCGCCACCAGGGCGAGGACGACACCAGCCCGTCCGGTCGGCCCGCGGCCGAGCAGGCCGTCGCCGGGCACGCCGCCGCGGTGATCGCCACCTGCACCGACGAGGCGTTCGAGCTGACTCGGATCGGGGTGCCCCGGCGCCGGATCTCGGTTGTGCCCTGCGGGGTCGACGTCGAGACGTTCTCGCCGCACGGCCCCGCGTTCGACCGCACCGAGGGAAGGCCGCGGCTGGTGTCGATCGGGCGACTGGTGCGGCGCAAGGGCGTCGACGAGGTCGTGCACGCGCTGCGCCGGGTGCCGCACGCGGAGCTGCTGGTGGCGGGCGGTCCGGCCGCGGGCGAGCTGGACGACGACCCCGACGTGCGCAGGCTGCGCGCCGCCGCCGAGGCCGCCCGGGTGGCCGACCGGGTGCGCTTCCTCGGCGCGGTGCCCCGCTCGCAGGTGCCCGCGCTGCTCCGCTCCGCCGACGCCGTGGTGTGCGTGCCGTGGTACGAGCCGTTCGGGATGGTCCCGCTGGAGGCGATGGCCTGCAGCCGGGCCGTGGTGTCCGCGGCGGTGGGCGGCCTCACCGACACCGTCGTCGACGACATCACCGGCGTGCACGTGCCGCCGCGGCAGCCCGAGCGGCTGGCCGCGGCGCTGCGCGAGCTGTTGGCGCGGCCCGCGATGGTGGAGGCCTACGGCATCGCCGGGCGGGACCGGGCAGTGGCCTGTTACCGCTGGTCGCGGATCGCGGAGTCCACCGCGGCCGTCTACGACCGGGTGATGCGGGAGCGGGCCGCCGAGGAGAAGGACACCGTGCAGAAGGGCCCCGCGGAGACTGCCGAACCGGCGCTGGCGTCCCGGGGCGCCCGCTGAACCGCTCCCGAACCCCCCACCCGAGAGGAACGTGCATGAGCT
>JAKDLE010000763.1 GCA_030453005.1 Pseudonocardia sp.
GGGTGCTGGGCCCGCTGCACTCCGTCACCGCCACGGCCCGACGACTGTCGGTGGAGTCGCTCGACACCCGCACCGGCCTGACCGACAGCCGAGCGCGCGGGGAGGTGGCGGAGCTCGCCGCCGGGTTCGACGCGATGCTCGACCGCCTGCAGGCCGCGTTCGACGCCCAGCGCCGGTTCGTCGCCAACGCCAGCCACGAGCTGCGCACCCCGCTGGCCGTGCTGCGCACCGAGGTGGATGTCACGCTGTCCGACCCGGCCGCCGACGTGGCGGAGCTGCGCCGCATGGGCGGGGTGGTGCGCGACGCCACCCGCCGCGCCGACGACCTCGTCGCCGGGCTCCTGCTGCTCGCCCGCACACAGGGCGCGGCGCAGCCGCTCGCCGAGGCCCGACCCCCCTACCGCGCCACCGGGGGGGTGCCCGCCCTCGCCGCCGGCCGCGGCGCGGCCGGGCACCGCGGGCTGCGCGTGCAGGTGCGGACCGCGCCCGCCCCGGTGCTCGGTGATCCGGTGCTGTTGGAGCGGGTGGCGGGCAACCTCGTGGAGAACGCGGTGCGGCACAACGTGCAGGGCGGCTGGGTGCAGGTGGTCACCGCGGTGCGGGGGGAGTCGGCGGAGCTGTGCGTGGCCTCCAGCGGGGGAGAGGTCGCGGCCGACCGGGTGGAGGAGCTGTTCGAACCGTTCCGCCGCGGCCCCGTGGAGCGCACCGGCCACACCGCAGGCTCGGGCCTCGGGCTGTCGATCGTCCGCGCGGTGGTGCACGCCCACGGCGGCACGGTGAGCGCGGCCCCGGTGCCCGGCGGTGGGCGGACCGTGACGGCGCGGCTGCCGTTGCTGATCGTCCAGCAGGACGGGCGGCATCTCGACGGCGAATAGGTGCTGGACGATCAGCAACACCGCTCGCGCCTGTGGACAACCCGGAACAGCTGACGTCGGCATCCGGCAGCCTGCGTGTGTGGGACGACGTCGGGCACCGCTTCCTCCTCGCCTTCGGCTGCTGGATTCGCAGCTCAGAGCGGTCGCTGCGGCTCGCGGTGGCGTCGTCATCTCGGCGGACGTGCGCGGCCTCGGTGGCGACGATGCCGCGATCCGCCGGTTGGTGAGCAGCGGTGAGTGGCGTCGGGCGCGGCGCGGGGTGTACCGGGACGCCCGATTCGAGGACACCTGTGCCGACGCGGCCCACCACGCACGGTGCGCCGCCCTGCTCGCGAGCCTGCGCGCACCCGCCGTCGTGTCGCACACCAGCGCGATACGGCTGCTCGGGCTGCCGTCGCCTCCGAATCGTGGCGACGGGCGAGCATGTGTGACACGTCGTCCGCCTGCTCCTTCGAACGATCCACTGCTCGGGGACGTGCACGTCACCGACTACGACGACGAGGACGTCGTGGTGGTGGACGGCGTGCCGGTGCTGGCCGGGGCACGAATGGTGGTCGACTGCTGCGCGGTGCTGCCGCCGGACTCGGCGCTCGCGGTGGCCGACGCCGCGCTGCGGCGCAGGCTCACCACTCCCGACGCGCTCGAACACGAACTGGAGCGGCGCCACGGGCAGCCGGGGATCACCGTCGCCGCGCTCGTCGTCGACCGGGCCGACGCAGGCGGCACGAACTGGTTCGAGTCGATGTCGCGGTGGTGGCTGCTGGAGGCCGGGCTTCCGCGGCCTGCCCTGCAGGTGCCGTTCAGGGGCGAGGGCCGACGCGCCGAGGTGGACATGTGGTTCCCGCAGCACCACACCGTCGGCGAGGCCGACGGAGCCGGGAAGTACGACGAGCCGGGCTCGCTGTTCGCAGAGAAGGTCCGCGAGGACTGGCTGCGCGACGCACACCGGGTGGAGGTCGTCCGCTGGACGCCGGTGGAGATGCGCAGCCCGCGGGGCAGGACGGCGGTGGTCGTCCGGTTCAACCGCGCGTTCGACAGGCGTTGCTGATCGTCCAGCGGGATCGGAGGCGATCTGGAGGCGAACAGGTGCTGGACGATCAGCAACCGCTCAGGCGCGGGCGGCGAGCGCCTGTTCCAGTGACGCCGCAAGCAGTTGCACCTGCCAGTCGCGGGCGCCGCCCTTGCGCAGGGCGCCCGCCACGTCGTCGTCCGTGGGCGGTGCCCAGCACAGGCGCCGGAGGAGGTCGGGCTGCAGCAGGTTCTCGATCGGGGTGGCCCACTCCTCGCCCGCGGCGGCGACGACGGCACGGGCGGCGGTGAGGCGGGCGGCGGCGTCGGGGTCGCGGTCGGCCCAACGCGC
>JAKDLE010000764.1 GCA_030453005.1 Pseudonocardia sp.
CACAAGCGTCGCACCCGCCTGGTACATGGCCACCAACTCGTCCACCTGAGCCGGGCTCAGAAAGGTTTGAGCTATCCCAACTGCACGCACCATCCGACCCCGCGAGTCCACCACAGTCGGCTCCAACGGCCTCCGATCACGCTTATAGACCCCGCGAGACCTGCGAGAAGCTACGGTTTTCAAGGGGATGTCTGACATCTGACATGGGGCCAGAGTTTCTGCGGGATCAGGGCGCAGTTTTGATCTCGTAGCGCATGATCAGGTCGGTGCCGGGGTAGCGGGTCTTCGTGGCGGTCAGGTGCTCGCACAGCTCGGCGATGGCGGTGCTCGCGCGGCGGGTCGGCAGCGGGTCCAGCCGGATGGTCAGGACCCCGTCGACGCGGGGGTCGATGTCCCCGCTTCCGGTGAGGGCTTGCCGGATCAGGGTGTGCGCCTCGTGCTTCTTGCGGGAGTACCCGGTGTGTAGGCGCAACTGGCGGGCCAGTGTGGCGTCGGTGTTGAACGCGGCGATACGGATGGCGTGGGTGAGCAGCTTGGTGTCGACGTCTAGGACCTGCTGGCCGGGGTTGACCTGCCCGAGCGGGAGCCGCGTCGGGATCGCGGCATGCGCGGCCTCGGCCGCATCCACCAGGGCCTGGGCCTCGCGCAGGCCGGCGGTGATCGCGTCGTGTGCCTCGTTGGTCAGCAGCACCGGCACGCCCGGGGCGGGGGTCCTCGCGGCCAGCAGCGCGGCATCGGTGTCCGCGGCCGCCTGCTCGAGCCGGGCCCGGGCGGTGAGGACCTGCTGGTAGGCGCGTTTCTTGGCCGGTTCGGCACCAGCCGGTCCGGGTCGTCATCGGTGGCGGCGTAGCTGTCGTGCGAGTCGAGGTCGAAGTGCATCCGGCCGTACCGGAAGCCGTTCTCCTGCCGCCACCGTGAGCCCATCCGGTGGATGATCTGCTCGGCGGGCAGGTCGGTGCGGGTGGTCAGGATGTGGATCTGCCGCAGACCCCCGCCGCTGCCGGCGTCGCCGGCCTCGGTGCTCGCGCTGGCCTCGGCGCTGTCGCCGGCCTCGGCCTCGGTGCTGTCGCCGGGATCGTCGGTGCTGTCGACGGCGTGGTCGGCGGCGGCACGTTTCTTGGTGTGTTTGGTGGCGGGCACGGCGAGGGTGACCTGCCGCATCGTGAACACCGTGCCGGTGTCCTTGGTGTCGCCGTCGGTCCCGACCTGATCCTCCTCGGGCGTGTCGGTGTCCTGGTGGTCGGCGCCGCCGCTCGCGGTCTTGGTCTTGGTCTTGGTCAGGGTCAGGGTGACGGTGGTGTCCGCGGCCCGCCAGGTGTGTTCGCGGCCGGTGTCCGGGTCGAGGAACGTCAAGTCGGTGAAGAGGTCCGGGTCGATGTCGGCGGTGGCGCCCTTGTGCGAGGTCAGCACGTCGAACCCATGCGCGTGCAGGTGCTTGAACAGTGCCGGGGACCAGCCGCCGCGGTCGAACCCGACCAGCACCCGCCGCTCATCCCCGACCGCGGCCCGCAGGTCCGGCACCAGCCGGCGCAGCTCCCCGGCCAGGCAGGCGCCCGGCTGCGCCATCACGACCAGGACCGGGTCGCCGTGCGCGTCACCCACCCACGTCTCCACGGTGGCCGGGGCCGGGAACTTCAGCCGCGCCACGTGGGTCTTACCGATCTTGCGGGTGCCGTGGTAGGTGCGCACGTGACCGTCGACGTACAACACCATCCCGACCGGGTCGCCGGGATCAGCGCCGGTCGCGTCGGGGCGGGCCAGGTGGGTGGCGGCCATCGCCGCGACCAGCCGGCCGACCCGGCCGGTGCCGGCGAGCAGGCCCAGCTTGCGGCGGATCGTCTTGACCTCCGGGGCCCGGTCCATCCCGAGGACCCGGCCGAACGCGGCCGGCTCGATCCGGGTGGCGCCCTCGGCGCGGGCCTGCCCGGCCAGGGTGCGCAGCACCGCCTCGAGCAGGACCGTGTGAAGGCCGTAGAACCCGTTCGGCAACGCCCCGAACACGTTCCGCGCGCAGGAGAGCAGCCCGCTCGCCTCCAGGCCCGGCAGCGCGAGCATGAGCCCGGCCAGCGGCACCCGCGCAGCGGGCGCGAACACCGGGGCCGCGTGCTCGATCAACCCGAACCGGGCCGCGGCCCGCTCGGCCATGCGGTCCACCGCCGGCGGCAACACCGGCAACGGCGGCGCCGCGGGCCGGGCACGCCCTGGCTCGTCGTCATAGAGTCCAGCGTC
>JAKDLE010000765.1 GCA_030453005.1 Pseudonocardia sp.
GGCCGAGCTGCGAGACGGGCGGCTGTCCGGGACCGTGCGCGGCGTGGCCGACGCCGGGACGGCGCACGTGCTGCTCGTCCCGGTCGGCGACGCCGTGTACGCGGTCGGGAGCGAGGCCGACGGGCTTGCCCGGCACGAGATCGTCTCGCTGGACATGACGCGCCCACTGGTCGACCTCGTCCTCGACGGGGCGAACGCGCGCCTGGTGGCGCAGGGCCCGCAGGTCCGCGACGCCGTCTCGGACGCCCTGCGGATCGGTGCGGTGCTGCTGGCGTCGGAGCAGCTGGGGCTGGCCGAGCGGTGCCTGGACATGACCGTCGAGTACCTCGTGATACGGCGCCAGTTCGGCCGGGTCCTGGGCTCCTACCAGGCCCTCAAGCACCGGCTGGCCGATCTCTGGGTGCTGATCACGCAGGCCCGCGCCGTCGTCCGCTACGCCGCGGAGTGCGCGGCCACCGATTCGCCCGACCTCCCGGTGGCCGCGGCGCTGGCCAAGGCCCACTGCTCCGTCGTCGTCCAGCAGGCCGCCGAGGAGTGCATCCAGATGCACGGCGGCATCGGCTTCACCTGGGAGCACCCCGCGCACCTGTTCCTCAAGCGCGCCAAGAGCAGCGCGATCGCCCTCGGCACCGCCGAACGACACCGCGCCGCCCTCGCCGGGCTCGTCGACATCCCGGGAGCGGAGCGCTGATGGCCACCGATCTGACCGGCCTCACCGCCGTCGTCACCGGGGGGAACAACGGTATCGGCCGCGCCATGGCCCTCGGCCTGGCCCGAGCCGGCGCGAACGTCGCCGTGTGGGCCCGCAACGCCGACCGCATCGCCGACGCGGTCGCGGAGATCGCCGGGCACGGCGTCAAGGCCGTCGCGGTGACCTGCGACGTGGCCGACGAGGCCGCGGTCGCCGCGGCGATGGACCGCACCGTCGACGAGCTCGGCCCGCTCGGGTGCTTCGTCGCGAACGCCGGCATCGCCGAGGCGGCACCGATCACCGAGATGACGCTGGAGACCTGGCACCGGGTGCTCCGCACCAACCTCGACGGCACGTTCCTGTGCACCCGCGAGGCCGCACGCCGGTTCGTCGCCCAGGGCAGCGGTGGCTCGATGATCGTCGTGTCCTCGACCATCACCCGCTACGGCGGCGCCGGGCAGGCCGCCTACGCTGCCAGCAAGACCGGCATCCTCGGCCTCGGCCGGACCCTCGCGGTGGAACTGGCCCGTCACCGGGTCCGCTGCAACATCCTCATACCCGGGTGGACCCGTACCGGGATGAACACCGACCTGCAGGCCGACGAGCGCTTCATGAAGGCGACGACGGGCCGGACCCCGGCGCGCCGCTGGGCGGACCCGGAGGAGTTCCACGACATCGCGGCGTTCCTCGCCGATCCCGCGCTGACGTTCCACACCGGCAACGAGATCGTCGTCGACGGCGGCTACACGATCTTCTGACCGACCCCGCTCCCCGCGCCGCGAGAGGACGACCATGACCGAGCCGGACGCCGACCTGATCGACGTCGACGCACTACGAGAAGCCCTCGACGGCCGGGACCTGCCGGGCGCCGAGCTGACCGTCGAGGCCTACGAGTCGGCCCTCGCCGACTACGCGCTGCTGGCCCCCGACGAGGACACCGACCACGCCCACCCGCTGTGGCTGCTGGTGCTCGCGCTGCGGGGGATGGGGATCAGCGTCGAGGGGCTGTGCCGGCTCGCGGGGCAGCGACCCCAGGACGCACTGCTGTTCGGCAACTGCGAGATCTCCCAGCACCGCCCCGTCCGGGTCGGGCACCACTTCCGGATGACGGCCTCGGCCGGCCCGGTGGCGCGCAAGGAATCCCGCGGTGGGGGGTTCCTCGACTTCATCACCGTGCGCGTCGAGGTGCACGACACCGACGACGGGGACGGTGCCGTGGGCCCGGTCGGAGCGGTGACCAACGGCTTCATCTTCAAGCGAGGCGCCTGATGACCGGACCCACCCACACCGCCCTGCCCGCGGTGGGCGATGCCGTACCGCCCCTGCGCATCGAGGACGTGAGCGCAGACAAGATCAAGATCATGGCTCTCGTGCTGCGCGACCCGAACCCGATCCACTTCGATCTCGACGCCGTCCGGGAGGCGGGTCTGGGGGACCGCGAGGTCAACCAGGGCGGCGTCACGATGGCCTACATCATCGACATGCTGGTCGCGTGGACCGGCTCGCGGGCCTCGGTCCGCACGATCGACTGCCGGT
>JAKDLE010000766.1 GCA_030453005.1 Pseudonocardia sp.
TGTTCAGCGCGTGCCAGGTGCTGATGAGCTGCCGTCGTTGAGCAGGGGTCAGTGCATGGGCGTCCGTGAGCAAGGAGATGTTGATGACGCGGGTCAGGTAGGCGCTGATGGCGACCGAGACTGCGGTCGTCGCTCGGGCGTCGACGTCGGCGGGGCGCCGGGCGCCGCTACAGGGTGGTCCGGGTGCCGTGCTCGTCGCGCACGGACAACCCGGTGAGGTCCCCGGCCCGCGCCCGGGCGAGCTGGGCCTGCTCGTCGACGGTGAGGGGGTTGGCGGCCATGGTGGCCAGCGGGCCAGCATCGCCTGCGGGCCAGCGAGATCCAGGTCCTCGCCGGCCCGGGCCAACGCGTCACGAGGCTCGGCAGTGAAGCGCGGCTCGTCATCAGGGACGTGCTCGGCCAGGGCCGCGCGGATCGCCGGCCCGGAGCGCTCGACCGCCACCATCGTCACCGTCGCCATGCCCCCGAGTATGGCGGCTGCGGGCGGCGCGACGCGGGATCGGGACCAGTGTGGCGCCCGCAAGCCGCCACTCAGACCCTACCGGTTACCCAAATGACAACGGTTTCCGGTAAGGAGGACTATGACAGCTATTCTGAGGTGAGTTGCATTCACTTGCGACAACTCACGTCTCGGTGATAGTTGGGGCTCCGACCAGGGCGGTGCCTCCGGGAGCTCGCGACGGCCGCGCTGATCGGGGGCCCACCGAACGGTACCGAGATGACGCGAAGTGCGACAACGCTGCCACCGCCACGGCTGACACCGTAGTCCCGGACAGCCCGAACGGTCGGGGCGCGCAGCGAGGGGACGCAGGGTGCAGGTACGAGGATCGGTGGCGCTGGTCACGGGAGGTGCGTCCGGGCTCGGCCTGGCCACCGCGGAACGCCTGACGGCCGACGGGGCCGAGGTGCTGCTCGTCGATCTTCCGTCGTCCGCGGGCGTCGCGGCGGCGGAGAAGCTCGGCAGCGGGGCGACGTTCGTGGCCGCGGACGTCCGCGATCCCGAGCAGGTGGGCGCAGCGGTCGCGGCCGCCGCGGAACGGGGCCCGCTGCGGATCGCGGTCAACTGCGCGGGCATCGGCGATCCGGCGCGGACGCTGTCGCGCGGGGGGCCGCTCGAACTGGAGCGCTTCGCCCGCGTCGTGGAGATCAACCTGATCGGCACGTTCAACGTCATCAGGCTCGCCGCCGAGGCGATGGCGCGGACCGAGGTCGTCGACGGCGAGCGGGGAGTGGTGGTCAACACCGCGTCGGTCGCCGCGTTCGACGGGCAGATCGGGCAGGCGTCGTACTCAGCGTCGAAGGGCGGGATCGTCGGCATGACGCTGCCGATCGCGCGGGACCTGGCGGGTTCGCTGATCCGCGTCATGACCATCGCGCCCGGGATGTTCGCCACGCCGATCCTGCGTGGGCTCTCCGACGAGGCCCGGGCGTCCCTGGAGGCGCAGGTCCCCCATCCCTCCCGGTTGGGGGATCCGGACGAGTACGCGGCTCTGGTGGCGCACGTCGTCGCCAACCCGATGCTCAACGGCGAGACCATCCGGCTCGACGGCGCGATCCGGATGGCGCCCCGATGCCCGCCCCCGCGGCCCTGGTGACCGGCGCCTCGCGCGGGATCGGTGCGCTCATCGCGGACAAGCTCGCCGCCGCCGGCTGGGATCTCACCGTCAGTGCCCGGTCGGCCGGCCCACTCGAGGAGCAGGCGTCCCGGCTGGTCGAGGCGCACGGCGGGAAGGTTCGGGCGGTCCCCGCCGACATGGGCAGCGAGGACGACGTCATGGCGCTGGCAGACGCCCACCTCGAGGCGTACGACCGGGTGAACGCGCTGGTGCTCAACGCCGGTATGGGATCCATCGGGTCGGTCGCGGACTTCCCCGCCCGCCGCTTCGACAAGCTGTACGCGATCAACGTGCGCTCGGCGTTCGTCCTGACCCAGCGGCTGCTGCCGGCGCTGCGGAAGACCGCAGGTGACGGCGGCACGGCGAAGGTCATCGCGGTCTCCTCGCTGACCGGCGTCGCAGGTGAACCGCTGAACTCCGCCTACGGCGCCAGCAAGGCGGCGCTGACCTCGCTGTGCGAGACGCTCAACACCGAGGAGTCTTCAGGTGGTGTGACGGCGACGGCGGTGTGCCCCGGCTACGTGGCCACGGACATGACCGCCGGGCTCGCCGACCAGCGCGAAATGGACCGCTACTGCTACTACGTGGCAGGTGTGGTCGGCCAGACGCT
>JAKDLE010000767.1 GCA_030453005.1 Pseudonocardia sp.
CGGCCCCGCCCGCGGGGCCGCGCGGCGCCGGGGCCGCGGCGCACCACCTGGTAGGTGCCTTCGGGCCGCACGCTCGAGGGCCCGACGATGAAGCCTCCCGAGGAACGGGTGTCGATCCGCCAGCCGAGGGTGGAGGCGGTGTTGCGGAACTCGGCACCGGCGGGAACCCGGTAGTAGAGATGCGACCCGCCGGTGGGGGTGCGCACGTGCAGGGTGTCGGTGGGCATCGGCTGCCCGGCCTGCTCGGCCTGCATCGCGAGCACCTCGCGGCCGTGCCGGGCACCGGTCCACGGCGGGGGCGCGGTATCACCGGCGCCGTCGTCGAGGTCGACCACCAGAAGCCCGGAGGGCCCGGTCGCGATCCCGATATTGAACGGATGGCGCCACCAGGCCCGAATCTGGGTCTCGTCGCGGGTGGCGCGCTGCTCCCATCCCTGGTGCCCGTCGGCGCAGACCCCGGTGCCCTGGCATCCGCGTGCGCCGTGCAGGGCGGGGATCTTCGAGCCGGGCCGGACGGGGAAGATGTAGCAGCCGGCCGCGGTCGCGCACAGCGCCGCCTCGAGCAGGGCCAGCTGCCGGGGGTGCCGCGCCCAGCCGGTGCCGAGCGGCGCGCCGCGACCTGCTGGGCGGCCCGCACGGGGGCCGGCGCCCGGGCCGGTACCGGGGTCTGCGCTGGTGTCCGTGGTGGTCATGGTGACCTCTCTCCGCCGGGTGTTCGGGTGTCGCCGGGAGCGTCTGCCATGCCCGCCCAACACATACGATCGTACCTAGTATTTGTCGATTGGTCAACCCTATTCAGCGCTTTGACCTGCAAGGATGCCGCTGCCGTGCGCTCTACGCGGGTGATCGGACCGCGTCGAGTGAGGAGGACCGATGAGGCCCGCCCCGGCCGTCGAGCACCTCGCGGTGGCTAGGCGATGCGGTCGATGTCGACAGTGATCGTCCGGCCGTCCGGGCAGTACACGACGTACTCAGCTCTCGGCGCCGTTTCCTGGTCGCGGTACTCGAACGTGTGACCGGGCTGCTGCATATGCTGGTGGACGATGTTGACGATCGACTGACCTGGGAAGTCATCACGGACCTCCGTGCCGTCCGTGTATCGGGTGATCGTGTAAGCCATCGAGGGTCCATTCGTTGTTGGTGTGCTGGTGATCCGCCGACCACCCGTCGCGGCCGGATGGGTCATGTCACCCATCCCGCCACCTCGCGGCCGATCGGTTAGCGACAGCTCGTGTGCGGCCGCGGGTGCCCCTGCCCGCGGGACCGCCCTGCTGCGGACCTATCGGTCATCCAGCAGCGCGTCGCGGGCGAGCTGGCGGAGGCCGCCGCCGTAGTGCTTGTCGACGCCGCGCAGGATCTGCTCGTCGGACATGGCGGCGAGCTCCTCGGGGTCTTCCTTCCACTGGCAGTCCTGGGCCCATGCGCGGGCTTCGGTGATCAGCGCCGGGTTGGGGGTGTCCTGGTCGGGGTGCGGGCCGCCGCAGTCCTCGGCACGGTGCAGCAGCTGCAGCGCGCCGTCGTCGCGGCGGTAGGTGCACCAGCAGTGGCCGGCGTAGCTGGGCTCGTGCAGCACGACGTCGTCGAGCAGCACCCGCAGCGCGATGTCGTGACGGTCCTCGCCGAGCTGCAGGCGGCCGGCCTCGGTGTCGATCGACACCACCAGCAGGCCCTCGCGGTCGACGTGCGCGGTGATCTGCACTCCGGCGATGCCCAGGCGGGGGCGGGTGTCGTTCCACAGCGATCCGTGGGCCGGGCTGGCCTGCGGGGTGAACCTCGCGGCGAGGTTGAGTTCGTCGACGGCGCCGATCGCCGCGGCTCCGGTCTCGGCATGCGCGGCGGTGGCGGTCCCGGTGGTGTCCAGCTCGTTCATGGTGACTCCAGCAGCGTGATCGGAGAGGGGCGGAAGGGTCATGCCGCGCCAGCGGTCTGGCGCTTGAGCGCGCGCCGTTCGTGCTCGTCCAGGCCGCCCCACACGCCGAAGTCCTCCTTGACCAGTGCGTGGGTGAGGCACTCGGTCACGACCGGGCAGCGCTGGCACACGGCCTTGGCCTGCGCGATCTGCGCGTCGCGGACGGGGCCGCGCTCCGCGGCGGGGAAAAACTGCTCGGGTGCCTGGTCACGGCACGCTGCACGATGGCGCCAGTCCATGGTGGTCTCCTCGGGTCGGGTGTTCGGGTGGCGTCAGGGAGGACCTGCCGTGCCCTCCCTGCATCTATGATTCT
>JAKDLE010000768.1 GCA_030453005.1 Pseudonocardia sp.
GCGCACGTCCGGGTCGCGGGGGTTGATCCGCACGAGTGTGCCCGTCGCCGCTCCGGCGAGCTCCGCCTCACGCCGGACCGTGGGAATGGCCGTACCCGCGCCGATCTCGACGACGGCGATCCCCGCCGCGCCGTGCTCGCGCAGCCAGGCGCGGTGGTCCCGCATCTGGTCGGCCGACCGGTCGGGGATCCACTCGACGTCGGCGAACATCAAGATGTTGGGTCGGGCGAGTGCGCCGCACGCCGGGCACGACGGCAGCGGCGGTACGGCCCGCATCGTCGTCTCGTCCACCTCGACCCGCACGACGTCGGCGGGCCACACCGGCTGTCCGCAGTCCTCCATGCACTGCAGGTGGTGGATCGAACCGTGGCACTCGGCGACCTCGGTGAACCCCGCCCGCCGGAACAGGCCGTCGACGTTGGAGGTGAACACGCGCGTCGGCTGTCGCGTCGACCAGCGCCGCAGGACCTCGAAGCCCGCGTGCGGCACCGTGGCGCGGTAGAGCGCGAGGCGATGCCCGTAGAAGCCCCAGGCCAGGGTGGGGTCGTCGGTGAAGTGCACGGGATCGGCGATCTGCTCGAACCGCAGCCCGTGCACCTCATACGGCGGGTAGGCGCGCCAGAAGCCCTCGGGGCCGCGGAAGTCCGGCAGCCCCGAGTCGACGCCCATCCCCGCACCCGCGCAGATCAGCAGCGCGCCGGCGTCGCGCAGGAGGTCGGCGGCGCGGCCGACGTCCGGGTGTGCGGCGGTCAGGACGACGCGACGGAGCGCTGAACGACCTCGAACTCCAGCACCGACGAACCGGTGCCGACCGGCTTGGCGCGCTCGCCCGAGTGCGCGGTGACGCCGGACCCCGCCTGCCACGCCTGGAACGACTCGTCGTCCTCCCAGTGTGTGACGACGAAGTAGCGGGTCTCCCCGGCGACCGGGCGCAGCAGCTCGAAGGAGATGAAGCCCGGCTCGCCGTCCACGGCGTGCAGGCGGTTCGCGAACCGCTTCTCCAGCTCCGGTCCGGCGCCTTCGGGGACCTCGATGGCATTGATCTTCACGACGGCCATGACGGTTAGGCTAGCCGGGATGCGACGAGCCGTGCGGTCCGGTGACGGGCTCGATCTCGAGGTCGTCGAGTTCGGCGGTGACGGACGCCCGATCCTGCTGCTGCACGGCCTGATGGGGCGCGCGAGCACCTGGTGGACGGTGGCCCGCCGGCTCACCGCGCACGGCCGGGTACTGGGCCTCGACGCCCGGGGGCACGGCCGGTCGCAGGCCGCCGGGCCGTGGACGGTCGACCGGATGGCGGCGGATGCGGCGGATGTGCTGGAGCCCCTGGGTCCGGCCGCGGTGATCGGGCATTCGATGGGCGGGCTGCACGGCCTCGCCCTCGCGGCGCGGCGTCCCGACCTGGTGCGGTCGCTGGTCGTCGAGGAGATGGGAGTCGACTTCCGTGGCCACGACGCCGCAGCGGCCGACGCGTGGTTCCGCGCGGTGCCGCAGCCGTTCGGATCGCTCGCCGCGGTGCGAGAGGCCTTCGGGTGGCCGCGCCCTGAGGTGGGCGACTACATGGCGGAGTGCGTCGAGGAGCGGGCTGACGGCTACCACCTGCTCGCCCGCGTCGAGCACACCTCGGCGATCGCGGGGGAATGGGCCCGGCGCGACTTCCGCGGCCTGCTTGCGGCGGTCCGCTGCCCGGTGCTGCTGATCGAGGCCGCCGAGAGCGTGGCGCCGCCGGGGCAGATGGCCGAGATGGCCCGGCTCCTCCCCGACGCCCGCCACGTCCGGCTGCCGGGCACCGGTCACCTCGTGCATGCGGCGGCCGACCCGTTTCAGGCCGTGGTGGAGGAGTTCCTCACCCGCTGGCCTGCACCTCCACGACCCGGGCCCGGACCGGGACGACGGGGTGCAGCGCGGTGAACGCCGCGGCGGGCCGTTCGGTGGCCAGCACGCAGTGCGGCAGCCAGGCACCCGGGAGGTAGGCGGCCACGGGCCCCTTCACCCGCCCGGCCAGCACGTCGTGCACCGCCGCGTGCACGGCGAGCAGCTCCGCGTCGACGACGGCGGCGAGCACCAGCTCGTTGGACCGCCCGGCGACCGTGCCCAGGGTGGCGAGCCAGATCGAGGGCAGCGCGAGCAGCCGCAGCTCCGCGGCGAGCACCGCTCGGGCCGGGCGGGGGATCGACGTGGCGGCGGCGACGGTCACGGCGGGCTCGTCGGACGGCCCCCC
>JAKDLE010000769.1 GCA_030453005.1 Pseudonocardia sp.
GATCGGCGACCGGATCGTGGGGGCCACCTGGGCGTTCGCGGCGGTCATGACCCGCGGCGAGGTGACGGTGCGCGGCGTGGACCCCCACCACGTCGACCTCGTGCTGGACAAGCTGCGCAGCGCGGGCGCCACCACCGAGGCCACCGCCGACGGGTTCACGATCGCCATGGACGGGCGGCCGCGCGCCGTCGACTTCGTGACGCTGCCCTACCCCGGCTTCGCCACCGACCTGCAGCCGATGGCCATCGCGCTCTCGGCCGTGGCCGACGGCACCTCGATGATCACCGAGAACGTGTTCGAGGCCCGGTTCCGGTTCGTCGACGAGATGATCCGGCTCGGCGCCGACGCGCGCACGGACGGGCACCACGCGGTGGTCCGCGGCATCGAGCGGCTCTCGTCGGCGCCGGTGTGGGCGAGCGACATCCGCGCGGGCGCCGGGCTCGTCCTCGCCGGGCTGTGCGCCGAGGGCCGCACCGAGGTGTGGGACGTCGACCACATCGACCGCGGCTACCCCCGGTTCGTGGAGAACCTGCGGGACCTCGGCGCGGAGATCTCCCGGGTGAGCGCCGAACCCGTGCGCTGACCGGTGGGGCGGGTGGTCGCTGGATCGATCCTGAGCTGTGACGGTCGTCGTCCGGCCGGGCGCCTGCGCTACGCGTCAGTAGGATCTGTTGGTTCAGGATGGACGGACCACGAATGGCGGAGGTGTCCGGTGCCGTACCCGACCGACCAGGAGCGCGACCGTCCCTGGGTGATCCGCACCTACGCGGGCCACTCCTCGGCGGAGAAGTCCAACGCCCTCTACCGGCGCAACCTGGCCAAGGGCCAGACGGGCCTGTCGGTGGCGTTCGACCTGCCCACGCAGACCGGCTACGACCCCGACGACGAGCTGGCGCGCGGCGAGGTCGGCAAGGTCGGCGTACCGGTCAGCCACATCGGCGACATGCGGGCGCTGTTCGACGGCATCCCGATGGCCGAGGCCAACACCTCGATGACGATCAACGCGCCCGCGATGTACCTGCTGGCGCTCTACGTGGCGGTGGCCGACGAGCACGACGCCCCCCGCGCGACGTTGGCGGGCACCACCCAGAACGACATCGTCAAGGAGTACCTGTCACGGGGGACCTACGTGTTCCCGCCCGCGCCGAGCATGCGGCTGATCACCGACATGGTGGCCTGGTCGGTGGCCGAGATCCCGAAGTGGAACCCGATCAACATCTGCAGCTACCACCTGCAGGAGGCGGGGGCCACGCCCGCCCAGGAGCTCGCCTACGCCCTGTCCACCGCGATCGCCGTCCTCGACTCCGTGCGCGACTCCGGGCAGGTGCCCGCCGAGAAGTTCGGCGACGTCGTCGCGCGCATCTCGTTCTTCGTCAACGCCGGGCTGCGGTTCGTCGAGGAGATGTGCAAGATGCGGGCGTTCGGGCAGCTCTGGGACGAGATCACCCGCGACCGGTACGGCATCGAGAACCCGAAGCAGCGGCGGCTGCGCTACGGCGTGCAGGTCAACTCGCTCGGGCTCCCCGAGGCCCAGCCGGAGAACAACGTGCAGCGGATCGTGCTGGAGATGCTCGCCGTCACGCTGTCCAAGGACGCGCGCGCCCGGGCCATCCAGCTCCCCGCCTGGAACGAGGCGCTGGGCCTGCCGCGGCCGTGGGACCAGCAGTGGGCCCTGCGGATGCAGCAGGTGCTCGCCTACGAGACCGACCTGCTGGAGTACGAGGACCTGTTCACCGGCTCGGTCGTCGTCGAGGCGAAGGTCGCCGAGCTCGTGGCCGGGGCGCGCGAGGAGATCGACCGCGTGCAGGAGATGGGTGGCGCGGTCGCCGCGGTCGAGAGCGGCTACATGAAGGGGCAGCTCGTCTCGTCGCTCTCGGAGCGGCGGCGGCGGATGGAGTCCGGCGAGCACGTCGTCGTCGGGGTCAACAAGTTCGACACCACCGAGCCCAGCCCGTTGCAGGCCGAGGGCGCGGCGTCGATCGAGGCGATCGACCCGGCTACCGAGGCGGGGGCTGTCGAAGCGGTACAGGCCTGGCGTGCGGCGCGCGACGCATCCGCCGTCGAGAGCGCACTGAACGGGCTGCGCGACGCCGCGAAGACCGACACCAACTTGATGGACGCCTCCATCACCTGCGCCAAGGTCGGTGTGACGACCGGCGAGTGGGCCGGCGTGCTGCGCGGGGTGTTCGGCGAGTTCCGGGCGCCGACCGGTGTGTCG
>JAKDLE010000770.1 GCA_030453005.1 Pseudonocardia sp.
ACGCTCACGGAGTCGGCGAACCCGCAGCCGTCACCGGTGAGCGCGTCCAGATTCATGCTCGCCACCGAGGCGCCCGGGGCCTGCCGGATCGGCGCGAGGGTGAACACCGCCAGCAGCAGCGCGACCCCACCGGCGAGGGCGACGCCGAGCACGGCGCGGTCGGGGGTGAGTCCGAGCGGGCGACGGACGCGGCGCACCGCCAGCACCGCGACGCCCGCCACCAGCAGCCAGAGCACCGGGTTGCGCAGCTCCAGCGGCCCGACGCCGGGGGTCGTAAGGCTGATCTGGTACGGGTTGGAGACGTCGGCGTGGTTGCCGAAGGGTTGGCCCCAGTCGCCGTAGGGGCGCCACAGGTTGGGCCCGGCGTAGCTCACGGCGGCGGCGCCCACGGCGACGGCGACACCCACCGCGACGGGCGCCGTCCCGGCGCGCCGCGGGACCGGGGAGCGCAGCAGCGCCACCGCGAGCAGCAGCGTGGCGGGGGCGGCGACCGCACCGAAGTGGTTGACCCACTTCGTCGGTGTGAACACCATCGACGCCAGCGCGAGCACGGTGACGAGCGTGGCGGCGGAGAGCAGCCGCGCAGTCGGGCCCCCGGTGCCCCGGGTACGCCCGACCGCGAGCAGCCCGAGCGCGATCACCGCCAGGCTCAACAGCACCGGCAGCCGCTTGCCCCACGCGCCGGTGTCGGTCTGCGCGAGCAGCGCGCCGTAGTGGACGAACTCGTCGTACCAGGGGTGCTGGCGGTAGTACCAGCGGTGCACCGCGATCGACTCCAGCACATCGCCGAGGGAGGCGTCGGCGAACCCGACCGGCACCACCACCGACGCCGACGCGAGCGCGAGCAGCACCGACGCCACCCGCGGCACCGGCGCCGCGGCGCGGAACCACCGGACGAACCACGGCAGCGCGAGCACCAGCGGGGCGACGGCGACGAGCCCGGTGGGCGAGACGGTCATCGCGAGCGCGGCCACCGCGGGGGCGGCGGCGAGCACACCGACCGACTCCCGCCGCCGGGCCAGCTCCACGAGCAGCAGGACCGCGGCGCTCAACACCACGATGACGGTCTCGGGACGCAGCGTGATGCCGTAGGCGAGGAACCACAGCAGGTGCGCGCCCGCCAGCGCCCACGGCACCGCGGGCCGGGCCCCGACGCGGCCGAGCGCGGTGGCCAGCAGCACCCGCAGCAGCACGTAGGTGGCGAGGCCGTAGGCGAGCGGGAGCATCCGTAGCCACAGCAGGCTCCAGCCACCGACCTGCCCCCACGCCTGCATCGCGTACTGCGCCAGCACGAACGGGTTCTCGGTGACGTTGAACTGGTAGATGTAGTTGCCGACGTAGCCCGACGCCCCCGCCCCGCGCGCCATCAGCGTGTACCAGCCGTCGTCGATGTTGACGGGGCCGAGCACGGCCCACGCGGCGGAGACCACGAGTACCCCGGCGTCCGCGGGGGACGGCCGGGGTCGGACGAGCCCGGGACCGCGGCCGGGCCAGGTGCGCCAGGCGACCACCAGCAGGGCCGACAGCGCGAGGGCGTGCGCGACGAGCAGCGCCGTCTTGAGCGGCGACGGCGTCGACTGGTAGCGGGCGTCGGTGTGCATCTCCACCGCGAGGCCCGCGGCCTCCGGGCGGCCCTCGGCGCCGGTCTCGAGCTCGGCGACCTGCGGCGGGAGCAGCCCCGGGCGGTCGGCCACCACGTCGCCGTCGCGCAGCACCCGGGTGCCGTCCGCGTCGGCCACCACGGTGTAGGCACACCCGGCGCCGGGGAGCGGCGCGGTGTGCCCGCCCGGCCCCGAGGAGTCGCCCGTGACCGTGCCACCCTGGGCGGCGACGACCAATCCGGCGCCGAGCGTGGCGTCCACCGAGGCGGGCAACGTGCGGAGCACCTCGCCGTCCACCGCCTGCAGCGCGGCGCACGGGATCCGCGCCCGCAGCTCCAGCGGCCGGTACGGCGCGAGCGGCACGACCGTGGAGGTCGGCGCCTCACCGGCGCGCGGCCAGGTGAGCACCGGGTCGTCGGCGACGACGGGGGCGAGCACCGCGGCGATCCCGAGCACACCGGTGACCAGCGCCAACACGACGACCGCGACGAAGGGCCGACGGGCAGGCGGCGGCGCGGGGTCGACCCGCACGGGCGCCGCCCGGGTCGTGGTCACCACGCCCGGCGTTGCCGGAAACCCCCCGTACAGCCACCGCGGTGTGGGGAGGGGGGGT
>JAKDLE010000771.1 GCA_030453005.1 Pseudonocardia sp.
GCGGCAGCGCGGGCAGCCTCGGCAAGGGGAGTGGACATCACGAGGCCTTCCTTGCCGTCTCGGGGACAGCGGGGGACACTCCGGGGACACCCTCGTTACCGTCCTGACCAGCGAAAGGGACAGCGGGGACAGCGGGGACAGTGCTGTAGCGGCCGCCCTTCTGGCTGAGAATCTGGCCGTCCTCGTTCATTCGCTGGCAGGTCTTCTTCACCAGGTCGTAGGCGAGGCCGGTGCCGTCCGCGATCTGCTTCGGCGCCTGCTTCGGATGGGCGCGCAGATGTTCGAGGATGGCCTTGCGGGTGTCGGCGACGAGGTGATCGACGGCGGGCCCGGGGAGCATCGACCATCGTCCCGTTTCCGGGTCGAAGGTGAGGGCGTGCTCGGTCTCGTCGACGTCCCGGCCGGTCATGTGCAGGGCGCCGTCGGCCGATCCGCGGGTGCGTTTGAGCACGAGGATGGCGTCCGCCGCACCGGCGATGCCGTTAGTGCCCGACACCTCGGTCAGGAAGTCCTCCGAGGCCTGCTTGCGGACGTGGTGCACGAGGATGACCGCGACGCCGTAGTTGTCGGCGATGTGCTTGACCTGTGCGACCGCGGCGTAGTCGGAGCTGTAGGCCGACGTGCTGGAGTCGGGGGCCTTCATCTTGGCGAACACGTCGATGACGATCAGGCGGGCGTCGGGGTGCTTGTCCAGCCACGCGGTGATGTGCGCAGCGCCTTCCGGGAACGGCGGGCAGGTCGTGACGAGGGTGAGCCCGGCGGGGGCCGGTGTGTTGCCGAGGACCTTCTTCAGCCGGTTCTGCAGCCTGCGGCCGGTGTCCTCCAGCGCGAGGTACAGCACGTCGCCCTGAACGACGTGGATCGTGCCGAATGCCCGTCCGCCGGTGGCGACGTCGACGGCCAGCGCCAACGACATCCACGATTTCCCGATCTTGGGGGCGCCGGCGAGCAGGTTGACACCCTCGGCGATCACTCCCGGGACCGCCCACCGCGGCGTCGGGAAGGTGATCTGCATCAGCTCCGCCGCGGTCCAGGACGTTCTATGGGCGGGGGACGGTGGAACACTGTCCCCGCTGTCCCCGCTGTCCCTTTCGCTGGTCAAAGGCTCGTCGAGGGTGTCCCCGGGGTGTCCCCCGCTGTCCCCGGCCGCCCGATCGGCGACGTCCAGCGGAACTAGGTCCTCGATGCGGTGGCCGGCGTCTAGGTGGTCGGACATGTCCGCCTTCGCGGTGTCGACCGCGGGCCGGAACAGCTTCACCTCGGCCGCGACCCCGTCCAGGGCCGAGGCGATGGCCCGGCCCCGCGCGGTCCCGGGCTCGTCGTTGTCCGCGACGATCAGCACCCGCGCGCCCCGCAGCATCTCCGTGTACTCGCGGCGCCACTTGCTGCTCCGCTGGCCCGGCTGGGCCGCGACCACGAACACGGAGGGCGCGGCCAAGCCGAGCTGTTCGGCGACGCGATCGGCGTCCTTCTCGCCCTCGCACAGCACGATCGGCCGCTGTGCTGCGATCGCGGCACGGAGCTCCGGCAGGCGGTACAGCACCCGGCGGACGTCTTCCAGCTTCCACACGTAGCCGCCGCGGCCGTCCGGGCGTCGAGCCTGGTACTTGGGCGTCCCGAGGTTGTACCGGACCTTCTCGAACAGCACTTCGCCGAGCTCGTCGGTGTAGGGGTAGACGGCGCTGATCGTCCGCGGCCCCCGCTGTCGTTCCGCATCGGGCCGCGGGTCGAACAGATCCGTCCAGGACAGGCCGAGGGCGGCCACCACGTCGTCCGGGGGGCACCCAGCGTGGCAGTTCGCCAGCACCTTCCCGGCGTTGACGTCGTAGGTGACCGACAGGGACGGGTTGGCGTCCTCGTGCGCGGGGCACTGGGCGTCGACCTGATCACCGACCTGACGGAAGCGGAGACTCAGGCGCTCCAGCGCGGCGGTGACTGTGCCGAGCGGGGTGGACGACTTCATGCTGCGGCCCTCCCCCGACGACGGGGCGCGACCGGCCGGACGTCGTACCAGCCGCGCTGGCAACCGGACCGCCGCACACCCCCGAGGGAACCCCCACGGTGCACGTGTGCGCCGGAGCACCACGGGCACGGCGCCACGATCAACACAGGCAGTCGGCGACGGCCCGACGGCGGGTAGGCGACCGCCCGCACGGAGACGGGGAACATGGACGGGGCGGTCATGACGTGCCCGCCACCGTCGCCTCCGAGA
>JAKDLE010000772.1 GCA_030453005.1 Pseudonocardia sp.
ACCTGCCCGAGCAGCACCGGCTCTGGGGCGCCACGGCCATCGCCGTGATCTGGGCCAACTCGCCGTGGTCGGAGGCCTATGAGGGGCTGCGGGACACCGTCGTCGGCCCGGCGTCGCTGCATCTGGACCTCACGCTCGCGCAGTGGGCCACCGACGGGCTCCTCGCCGTCTTCTTCTTCGTGGTGGGCCTGGAGCTCAAGCGGGAGCTCGTGGTGGGGGAGCTGTCGTCGGTGCGTCAGGCGCTGCTGCCGGTGGCCGCCGCGCTGGGCGGGATGATCGTCCCGGCTGTGCTCGCACTGCTCGTCGGCGGCGGGGCACCGGGCATGGAACAGGCCTGGGCGATCCCGGTCGCCACCGACATCGCGTTCGTTCTCGGCGTGTTGGCGCTGGCCGGGTCCGCGCTGCCCGTCACCGCGCGCGTGTTCCTGCTGGGCCTCGCGGTGGCCGACGACCTGGGCGCCATCGCCGTCATCGCGTTCGTGTTCAGCTCGGGCCTCAACCTGCTCGCGCTCGGCGCCGCTCTGCTCGGCGGTTGCCTGTACTGGTGGTTGCAGCGGCGACGGGTCCGAGCCTGGTGGATCTACGTCCCGCTCGGCGTCGCGGTCTGGGTGGCGGTGCACGAAGCCGGGATCCACGCCACGATCGCCGGTGTCCTGCTCGGTCTGCTCACGCGCGTGCGCCCCGACGAGGACGAGCAGTACGCGCCCGCCGTGCGGTTGGAGCACCGGCTGCAGCCGTTCTCCGCGGGGTTCTGCGTGCCGGTCTTCGCGCTGTTCGCGGCGGGCGTGCCGCTCGGAGCTGACGCGCTGCGCGAGGTGTTCACCACGCCGGTGCCGCTCGCCGTGATGACCGGGCTGCTGGTGGGGAAGATCGTCGGCATCCTCGGGTTCGCCTGGCTCACCATCTCCCTCACCCCGGCCTCGCGTCCGCGCGGGCTCAGCTGGCGCGACATGGCCGCGGTGTCGATGCTCGGCGGCGTCGGGTTCACCGTGAGCCTACTCATCGCCGAGCTGTCCCTGTCCGAGCTGCCCGAGGTGCTCGACTCCGCCAAGGCCGCCGTGCTGATCGCCTCGACCACCGCGGCGTTGATCGGGGCGGCGATGCTGCTGCGACGCGGCCGCGTCCGCAGCGCCCTCGACGACGACGGCGCTACGCCCGCCTGACCGGGCGTGGCCGGGGGGCGCGTGGAAGGATGCGCCTGATCATCGAATGACCCCGAACGGGAGGAGGATCGCGTGGCAGGCTCGACCAGCTCCAGCGGCACGGAGGTTCCTCCCGTGCTGCCGTCGATCCCACTCGCCCAAGAGCCCGTCAAGTCCGCAGGCGAGCAGTCGATCGGCGCTCTCGTCCGCGAGGCCACCTCGCAGGTGTCCACACTCGTCCGGGCCGAGGTCGAACTCGCGCGGGCCGAGGTCACCGCGGAGGTGCGGAAGGGGCTGAAGGGCAGCGTCTTCTTCGTCGTCGCCGCGGCCATCGCGCTGTTCAGCCTGTTCTTCATGTTCTTCGCGCTCGGCGAGCTGCTCGCGCTGTTCCTGAACCGGGCAGCCGCGTTCGCGATCGTGTTCGGCTTCATGCTGCTCGTCGCCGGGCTGTTCGGCCTGCTCGGCTACCTGCGGGTTCGCAAGATCCGCAAGCCGGAGCGCACGATCTCCTCGCTCAAGGAGTCGGCGCAGGTCCTGTCGCACCGCGGTCGCAGCGACGGGACGCCCGAGCTGAACGGCCACGGCGCCCGCTGAGCTCCGTGCGTCCACCGGATCCGTCCTCGGTGCGGCTGCCCGGCCCGTGGGCGCACCGGTCGATCTCGGCCAACGGCATCCGACTGCACGTCACCGAGTGCGGAGACGGCCCGCTCGTCGTCCTGCTGCACGGTTTCCCGGAGTTCTGGTGGACCTGGCGGCACCAGCTCGTCGGCCTCGCCGCGCGGGGCTACCGTGCCGTCGCCGTCGACCTACGCGGCTACGGCGACTCCGACAAACCCCCGCGCGGCTATGACCTGTGGACCCTCGCCGGGGACGTCGCCGGGCTGATCGGCGCATTGGGGGAGTCGCGCGCGCACGTCGTCGGGCACGACTGGGGCGCACTGATCGGGTGGACTGTGGCCGCCGTGCACCCGCGGCGGGTGCGCTCGCTCGCCGTGCTCGGCGGGCCGCATCCGTTGGCCGTGCGTGGCGCCGTCGTGGTCGACCCGCGGGGCCAGGGACGCGCGAC
>JAKDLE010000773.1 GCA_030453005.1 Pseudonocardia sp.
TCCTGCACTCCTCCTACGACGAGTTCGCCGGGCGCGCGGTAGTGCTGAACTACCTGCCACTGCTGGCCGAGAAGTTCGCCCGCCAGCGGCTGCGCGCGCTGGCCCGTGTCGAGGGCAAGGTCAACGACGGCAAGCCCGTCGTGTTCCTGCACGGCGGCCCCGGCGGCGGTGTCCATCCCGACCGGCGGCGACGTGTCCACGGTGGACGTCGAGGAGCCCTACCTGGACCGGGTGGCCCGGCTGCCCCGCGGCACCGCCCGCACGCTGCGGGGGGCGTTGACCCCGAGGCACGGCGTCGGGGGCGCCACCGCGGTGCACGCGCTGCACCGCGCGGGCTTCACCGACGTGCACGTCGTCGCCGCCCAGGCCGTGCCCGACCCCGACTTCCCCACCGTCGCCTTCCCGAACCCCGAGGAGCCCGGCGCCACCGACGCGCTGCTCGCGCTCGCCGCCGAGGTGGGCGCCGACCTGGCCGTCGCCCTCGACCCGGACGCCGACCGCTGCGCGCTCGCCGTCCCGACCGCGGGCACCGGCTGGCGGGTGCTCACCGGCGACGAGACCGGCGTGCTGCTCGGCGACCACCTGCTGCGCACCGGCACCTACGACGATCCGCTGGTGGCCACGACCGTGGTCTCGTCGTCGATGCTCGCCTCCGTGGCGGCCGCGCACGGCGCGCGGCACGCGGAGACGCTGACGGGCTTCAAGTGGATCGTGCGCGGCGGGCCCGGGCTGGTGTTCGGCTACGAGGAGGCGCTGGGGTACTGCGTCGACCCGGACGCCGTCCGCGACAAGGACGGGATCGCGGCCGCCGTGCTGGCGTGCGACCTCAGCGCCACGCTCCAAGCGGCGGGCGCGACCGTCGAGGACCGGCTCGACGAGCTCGCCGCCGCCCACGGCGTGCACCTCACCCGGGGCGTCTCGGTCCGGATGGAGCCTGCCCCGCGCGACGCCGCGGTCGAGCGCCTCCGCACCGCGCCGCCTACCGGCTGGGCCGTGACGCGCCCCGCCGCCGACGTGCTCGTGCTGCGCCGCGCAGGCGAACGGCTGGTGATCCGACCCTCGGGCACCGAACCGAAGCTCAAGGCCTACCTCGAGGTGGTCGAACCCGTCGAGGGCGACCTGCCCGCGTCCCGCAGGCGGGCCGGGCGTCGGCTCGACGGATTGGCGGCCGACGTCCGTGCGTTGCTGGCGAGCGGGTAGGGGGCACTACTGTCGCGGCCGTGCCCGAGACCGAGGAGCGGACGAGACGGCTGCTCGTCGTGCACCACACACCCTCGCCCGCCACGGCCGAGCTGCTCGACGCCGTGCTGCGCGGGGCCGCCGACCCGGAGATCGACGGGGTGGAGGTGGTGCGCCGCGCCGCGCTGGCCGCCACGGCGTCGGACCTGCTCGCCGCCGACGCCGTCGTGCTCGGCACCCCGGCGAACATCGGCTACATGTCCGGCGCGCTGAAGCACTTCTTCGACACCGTCTACTACGTCTGCGCCGACGACACCCGCGGGCTGCCGTTCGGCCTCTACGTGCACGGGAACCTGGGCGTCGAGGGCGCCGTCCGCGCGGTGGAGACCGTCACCGGCGGCCTCGGGTGGCGCCGGGTCGCCGCGCACGTCGAGGTGACCGGGGCCCCCGCACCCGCCGACCTCGACGCCTGCGTGGAGCTGGGTGCGACCCTGGCGGCGACGGCCATGGGCCTGGGCTGACCGTGGCGGGCGCGGTCAGGGGACGGCGCCGAACTGCCGGTCGCCCGCGTCGCCCAGGCCGGGGACGATGAACGCGGAGTCGTTGAGCCGCTCGTCGATGCTCGCGGTGACCAGCCGCACCGGCAGCCCGCTGCCGTCGAGGTGCGCGATCCCCTCCGGGGCCGCGAGCGCGCAGATCGCGGTGACGTCGGTGGCGCGGCGCCCGGTGAGCATCCGGATCGTGTGCGCCATGGACCCCCCGGTGGCGAGCATCGGGTCGAGCACGAACACCGGGCGCCCGGCGAGCGACTCGGGCAGCGACTCCAGGTAGGGCACCGGCAGGTGGGTCCGCTCGTCGCGGGCCAGCCCGACGAAACCCATCTGCGCCTCCGGCATGAGCGCCTGCGCGGCGTCGACCATGCCCAGCCCGGCGCGCAGCACCGGCACCAGCAGCGGCGGGTCGGCCAGCCGGTAGCCGGTCGTGCGGGCCACCGGGGTGTGCAGCGGCATCGCGGCCACCTGCGCGTC
>JAKDLE010000774.1 GCA_030453005.1 Pseudonocardia sp.
CCACCTTCCTACTCTCGTTGAGCGGTAGGTGTGTATGAGGCACCTCGGCTACGCGATCACCGGTCATCGCGCCCAAGGGATCACGGTCGATACCGCGCATACGGTGGTGACGGCGACGACGACGCGGGAGAACTTCTACGTCGCGATGACCCGGGGTCGGCACGGGAACCATGCCTACGTCGCCACCGACACCGCCGACGATGCCCATGTCGCCCCGCACCCGTCCGACAACCCCGACGCCACCGCCCGGAGCGTGCTCTACGGGGTCCTCCAACACGTCGGCGCGGAACTGTCCGCGCACGAGACGATCACGGTCGAGCAGGACCGGTGGGGGTCGATCGGTCAGCTCGCCGCGGAGTACGAGACCATCGCCCAGGCCGGCCAACACGACCGCTGGGCATCTCTCCTCGAAACTTCCGGCCTCACGGAGGGGCAGGTCGACGTGGTGCTCGGTTCCGATGCTTATGCTGCCCTGTCGGCGGAGTTCCGGCGGGCGGAGGCGAACCACCACGACCTCGACGACCTCCTCCCGCGCCTGGTGCGAGCACGGGGCCTCTCGGATGCTGACGACATCGCCTCCGTCCTCCACCACCGGATTGCCCGCGCCACCGCCCGCCCCGCCGGTTCCGGCCGCACCCGGCAGACGCCACGGCTCATCGCCGGCCTGATCCCGCACGCCGCCGGGGTCACCGACCCGGAGATGCACGCCGCTCTTGTCGAGCGGCAGCAGCTCATCGAGCAGCGCGCCAACGCCGTCCTCACCCAGGACCTGGACGAGGGGGCGCCGTGGACGAGCGCGCTCGGGAGGACACCTGCGGATGCGACGACGGCCGGGGCGTGGCGGCGGTTCGGGCAGGTGGTCGCGGCGTACCGGGACCGCTACCAGATCACCGACGACACCCCGTTCGGCACGGTCGCGGGATCGGATGCGCAGAAGATCGACGCCGCCCGCGCCGAGAATGCTCTGAAGCGGGCGAAGCAGCTCAGCCAGCAGACCCCGAACACCGAGCAGCCGGACCTCACCATTGAGACTCGGCACGGCCGCACCCTCTGAAAGTGCCGGCCGGACTACAGGCGGCGGCCCGGTTCGTCGCGGCCGGACTGCGCCTGTTCGGGGTCCAAGCTCGATCCCGGGGCCGTCCGGCCCGCCGGTCGGCTCTGCGATGAGCCATTGCGGTCCATCAAGGCCTGCGCATCCGAGGCGCTGGTGACGAGCGTGGCTCGTTGGTCTTGGATCAGCAGGTGCGGTCCCGTGCTGGCAGCGCTCGTGACAGGGCCGGGCACCGCACCCACGCCGCGGCCCAGGCGGAGCGCGTGCTCGGTCGTGACGAGCGCACCCGAGCGCGCCCCCGCCTCGGGCACGATCGTCGCCGAGGACAACGCCGCGAGCACCCGGGAACGGGCCAGGAACCGGGAACGCGTCGGTACCGCACCGGGCGGCTGCTCCGAGACCACCGCGCCGACAGCGCGGATCGTGTCCAGCAGCTCGGTGTTGCCGCGCGGGTAGTTCCGGTCGATCCCTCCCGCCAGCACCGCGATCGTGCTCCCACCCGTGCTCAGCGCGGCGCGGTGCGCCGCTGCCTCGATCCCATATGCACCACCGGCGACGATCACCTTGTCATCCTCGGCGAGACCTGCCGCGATCTCCCCGGCCACGAGGTTGCCGTAGGAGGTCGAAGCGCGGGAGCCGGTGATCGTGACCAGATCAGAGACCGGCCGCGACAGCAGCGAGGTCGCGCCCTCGGCCCACAACACGTACGGGGCGCGCTCGCCCAGATCGGCTAGGCCGGCAGGCCAATCGCGGTCGCCGGGGATCAGAGGCGTGTACCTGCCATCAAGCAGGCGGGGCATCAGCTCATCGAAGTCCGCACCGTCGGAGGCCAGCCGTACCCGGTGCCGCAGCACTTCGGCTTCCTCGCGGCGGATCTCGGGCATCGGCCCATCGGTGTCGAGCAGGCGGATCGTCTCGACGCCACCGACCCGGGCAAGCAGCCGCCCCACTTTCGCGTCGCCTGGTTCGGCGACGATCGACAACATGATGCGGGCGGCGCGGTCATCGGGGGCGTAACCGGCCAGTGAAGCCATGATCGGGTGTCCTTCCACTCATTCGGGCACTACCGATCAGGTGCACCGCAGCATGGCAACGGCGGGGCGGAGTGCCTCATGTCAATACCCCCGGCTAATGAGGGTCGTGCCTCACACAAAT
>JAKDLE010000775.1 GCA_030453005.1 Pseudonocardia sp.
CCGAGCACGCGGGCGCCGTGGCCGTCGCCGTGCCCGACCGGCTCCGCGACTTCGACCACCAGGCGCTCGCGGCCGGGCTCGTCGCCGAGGTGGCCTCGCTGCGGCACGTGCTCGTGGCCCCCGAGGCCGCGCCCGGGCACGTCGGGATGGACGGGCTGTGCGCACCCGGCCCCCGCTACGGCGGCGCGCCCCCGGACCCCCGCGCCGTCGCGGTCTTCCTGCTCTCCGGCGGCACCACGGGCCTGCCCAAGCTGATCGCCCGCACCCACGACGACTACGCCTACAACGCGCGGGCCAGCGCCGAGGTCTGCGGGGTGGACGCCGACACGGTGTACCTGGTGAGCCTGCCCGCGAGCCACAACTTCCCGCTGGCCTGCCCCGGCATCCTCGGTGCTCTGCTGGCCGGTGGACGGGTGGTGATGCTGCCCTCGCCGGAGCCGGAGCGGGCGTTCGCGACGATCGCGGCCGAGCGCGTCACGCACACCGCCGTGGTCCCCGCGGTGGCCGGGCGCTGGCTGGAGCACGCCGCCGCCCACGGTGCGCCGGAGCCGCTGCGGGTGCTGCAGGTCGGCGGGGCGCGGCTGGCCGACGAGCTGGCGCGCAAGGTCCGAGCCGTCACCGGGGCGCAGCTGCAGCAGGTGTTCGGGATGGCCGAGGGCCTCCTCAACTACACGCGCCTCGACGACCCCGACGACGTCGTCTGCTGTACCCAGGGCCGCCCGCTGAGCGGGGGTGACGAGGTGCGTCTCGTCGACGAGCTCGACAGGTGTGTGCCCGACGGCGAGCCCGGCTCGCTGCTCACCCGCGGCCCCTACACACCGCGCGGCTACTACCGGGCCCCCGAGCAGAACGCCCGGGCCTTCACCGAGGACGGCTGGTACCGCAGCGGCGACATCTGCCTGCGCACGCCCGAGGGCAACCTCGTCGTCTCCGGGCGCGACAAGGACATGATCAACCGCGGCGGCGAGAAGATCAGCGCCGAGGAGGTGGAGAACCTCGTCTACCGGCTGCCCGCCGTGAGCCAGGTGGCGGCCGTCGCGATGCCCGACCCCGACCTCGGCGAGCGGGTCTGCGTCTACGTCGTGCCGCGGCCGGGCGCGTCCGTCACGCTCGACGAGGTACGCGACGCGATGCACGCCGCCGGTGTCGCGGGGTACAAACTGCCCGAACGTCTGGAACTGTTGGACGAGCTGCCCGCCACGAAGGTCGGCAAGATCGACAAGAAGGCGCTGCGCGCCCGGTTGGGGGGAACGTGAGACACGACGTGCGGGTGACGCTGCCCTGGATGGGCGGGGGCACCGAGTTCCTGGTCCAGTCGGTCGACGCCCTGCCCGACGACGCGCTGCGCGCCCCGAGCGCGCTCGACGGCTGGAGCCGCGCGCACGTGGTCGCGCACGTCGCCCGCAACGCCGAGGCCCTGATCCGCCTCGCCACGTGGGCGCGCACCGGCGTCGAGAACCCGATGTACGCCGACGCGCAGCGGCGCAACGCCGACATCGAGGCCTCCGCGCAGGCCCCGACCGAGACGCTGCGCCGCGAGCTGGTGAGCACCGCCGCCGACCTCGACGCCGCCCTCGCCGCCCTGGACGACGACAGCTGGCACGCGGAGGTGCGTAGCGCCCAGGGCCGCATGATCCCGGCCGTGGAGCTGCCGTGGATGCGGGTGCGGGAGGTGTGGCTGCACGCCGTCGACCTGTCGTCCGGTGCGGGGATGCACGACCTGCCGCCCGACGTCGTCGACGTGCTGCTCGACGACGTCACCACGGCGCTGTCGGCGAAGGACGGCTGCCCCGCCGCGGCGCTCACACCCGACGACCGCGACCGCACCTGGCCCTTGGGGTCCGGCGACGACGTCGTCGAGGTTCGCGGCCCGGCCGCTGAGGTGCTCGGCTGGCTCACCGGCCGCGGGGGTGCCGTGACGGCGGTGGGCGGCGCCCTCCCGGAGCCGCCGCGCTGGATCTAGCTAGGACCTCCTCACCAGCGTCGTCACCCGCGTCAGCGACGGGGAGCGCGGTGTCGAGCCGAAGCCGAAGCGGACCGGCGGGGACACCGGCGCCAGTACGCCCTGGTCGACGCCGTCCCAGACGGTCGTCGCGGTGGTGACGCGGTGCAGGTCCAACGCGCCGTAGAACTCCTCGCGCCCGCCCGCGGCGCTGCCGCGCGTACGCACCCCAGGCAACACAGTGCGCGCGACGACGTCGATC
>JAKDLE010000776.1 GCA_030453005.1 Pseudonocardia sp.
GGGCGGCGCCGCCGTCGGCTCCGGGATCGGCCCGAACAAGATCACGCGCGTGATCGGGATCCTCAAGGCGTACACCACGCGCGTGGGCTCGGGCCCGTTCCCCACCGAGCTGCTCGACGCGATGGGCGAGCACCTGCGCAAGGCAGGCGGCGAGGTCGGCGTCACCACCGGCCGCCCGCGCCGCTGCGGCTGGTTCGACGCCGTGATCGGCCGGTACGCGGTGCGCGTCAACGGCATCACCGACTTCTTCCTCACCAAGCTCGACGTGCTCTCCGGCCTGGAGACGGTGCCGGTCTGCGTCGGCTACGAGGTCGACGGCAGGCGCGTGCACGACATGCCGATGACCCAGACCGACGTGCACCACGCCCTCCCGGTCTACGAGGAGCTGCCGGGCTGGTCCGAGGACCTCTCGCCGTACCGCACCTTCGCCGAGCTGCCCGCCAACGCGCGGACCTACGTGGAGCGGATCGAGGAGCTGACGGGCGCCCCGGTCAGCGCGATCGGCGTCGGCCCCGGCCGGGATCAGACGATCACGCGCGACTTCTGATCCGGTCTCGGGTCAGCTCGCGCAGGCTCCGGTGCCCACCTCGGCCCCGAGCTGGGCCTGCGGATTGACCGACGCCGCCACCTGTTCGTTGGTGAGGACGAAGCCCGTCTCGCTGTCGTCGAGCGCCGCACCGAACACCACACCGATCACCTGACCGTCGCGGTCGATCATCGGGCCGCCCGAGTTGCCGGAGCGCACCACCCCGCGCACGGTGTAGACGTCGCGCACGACCTCGCCGTCGTCGTAGATGTCGGGGCCCTGCAGCGTGATGCGCTGACGGACCTTCGCCGCGGTGGCCGTGAACGGGCCGTCGAGCGGGTAGCCGAGCACGATCGCGTCCTCGCCGACCTGGGCGGGCTGTGGGCGGAACTCCAACGCCGGCGCGTCGAGCTCGGGGATCCGCAGGACCGCGATGTCGACGGCCGGGTCGTAGAGCACCACCTCGCCGTCGAGCTCGGTGATGCGGCCACGGCTGTCGGTCACCTCGACGCTGACGTCGTCGGTGCCCGCCACAACGTGCGCGTTCGTCATCACCAGGCCCGGGCCGATCACGAACCCGGTGCCCTCCAGCGCCCGCTTGCACGACGGCGCGAGACCGCGGACCTTCAACACGCTCTCCGCGACCTCGCCCACGACCGGGCTGGCGGCCAGCGACGCGTCCGGCGGGCCGATCTCCTCGATCGGCGTGCGGTCGAACGGGTCGAGGATGCGCGGGAACCCGGAGTTGTCGAGCAGCTTGCGCAGCTCGTCGGGCAGGGCGCGGGCGCCGTCGGGCATCACCGAGTCGACGACGCGCAGCACCTCCGACCCCTTCACGCCCGCCGCGAGGCCCGGGAAGCTCGCCGAGGCCAGTGGCAGAGCCACCAACCAGGCCGCGATGACGACGGTGAGCGCCTGTAGCACCGAACCCAGCGTGGAGTCCACCCGTAGCGAGTGCTCACCGGTGATGCGGTCGCGGATGCGGCGCCCGAAGAAGACCCCAGTGGTCTCGCCGACCGCCACGAGCAGCACCACCACGACGATGCTGACGATGATCCGAGTGCTGTCGGACTCGATGCCCGCGGCCAGCAACGGCGCCAACCGCACGCCGAGGATCGCCCCGCCCAGCACGCCGACGAACGACAACAACGCCACGGCCATACCGTGGCGCCACCCCGAGACGCCCGCGACCAACGCCAACACCACCACGATGAGGTCGACCCAGCTCATCGTGCTCCCTCGGTGCGCTCGGTCGGCCATGCGCTCGCACGCTCGCCGACGGCGACGGTCTGCCTCATGGTCCTGCGATCTCCTGCCGACCCGCACGGGCTGCGGACCACGCCTCGTCCAGGTCGAGCACCCGGGCGGACTCCCACGGCCGCGCCCATCCGCCTAGATCCAACAGGGCGGACAATAGGCCCCCGGTGAAGCCCCACACGAGCAGGCCCGCCGCCAGGAAAGCCGGCCCGACGTACCCGGACGGGTGACCCACCTGCACCCGGTTCGCCGGGTCGGCCAGCACGGCCATCGGTACCCTGACGACGGCCGCGGTCTCGCCCGCGTCGACGGCGCGGACCGCCGTGGGCCGTTCCCACTCCGCGATCACCGGCGTGACGACGAAACCCGACGGCGGGATGTAGAGCTCGGGCAGCAGCGCGAGCGGCACCACCCCCGACG
>JAKDLE010000777.1 GCA_030453005.1 Pseudonocardia sp.
TCGACGACGGCGGCGCGCAGCGCGTCGCGGTACTCGTCCCAGCTCAGGCCGCCGACGGACTCGGCCGCCAGCATCGCGGGTCTGCCGGGCCGTACCTCCACGTCCAGCCGTGCTGCAGGCGACGAGGTGGGGAATGTGGATGACATGGCGGGTTCCTTTCCGTGGCTCTCAGAAGGCCAGCAGTTCGGTGGCGCGCAGCACGGCCTGAGCCGCCTCGGCGGGCCGGGTGCGGAGGAAGTGGTGGCCGCCGCCGGTGAGCTCGTGCAGCTCGACGCGCTCGGCCAGCAGCTGCCAGTCCTGGTGGCGACGCGCGAACTCCGCGGTGCCCGGGTCGTCGGCGGCGACGACCACGGTGACCGGCGCGGACAGCCGCACCGCGGGCGGCGAGTCCAGGGCGTCGGCGAGATAGACGTTGGCCGAGGTGTAGTCGTACCGGTAGGCGGCACCGACGTGCTCGGCGCGCGGGGCGTCCAGCTCACCGAGCCCGGGGTAGCCGAGGTCCCCGCTCAGTGCCGCGGCGATCTCGGCGTCGCCCCGCCCGGCCGGCGCGGCGACGCCCGCGCGTCGGTCGGCGGCCTCCCCGAGCAGCTGCGCGCCGAGGAACACCCGCGCGACGTCGACGCCGCGCTCCTGCAGCCTGCGGGCCGTCGCGCACGCGAACGCGGCGCCCGCGGAGTGCCCCCACAGCAGGATCCTGGTCAGGCCGCGTCCGACGATCTCGGCGACGACCTGCTCGACCACCTGGGCCAGCGGGGCGCCCGCCGCGAGCGTCCCGATCCCGGCGATCGGCCCGTCCATCCCGGCCGGGGCGACCTCGGGCTTCGTCGCGGTGTCCCCCAACGGCAGGCTCGCCTACGTGGCCAACCGCGGGGCAGGCATCGTCACCGTGATCGACACCGCGGTCAACCGGACGACGGCCACGATCGCGATCCCGGCCGGGCCGCCGCAGTACCTCGCGTTCGCGCCCGACGGGCGCCGCGTCTACGTCAGCGTCTTCAACGACGAGCGCACGATCGCCGCGGTCGCGGTGCTCGACACGACGAACAACTCGGTGATCGCCACCATCCCGGTCCGGACCCGCCCGTACGCACTCGCCGTCACGCCGGATGGCAGCCGGGTCTACGTGCCCAACCACGACTCGGGCACCGTCTCGGTGATCGACACCGCGTCCAACACCGTCACCTCCGAGATCGACGTCGCGCCCAACCCGCACTGGGTCGACTTCTCCCCGGACGGGAGCCGGGCCTACACCGCCAACCACGAGTCGAACCTGATCAGCGTGCTCGACACCGCCACCGACACCATCATCGCGGAGATACCCGTCGGCACGAGCCCGCACAGCGTCGAGGCGCATCCCACCCGGCCGCTGGTGGCCAACGTGAACTACGACTCCGCCTCGGTCTCGATGATCGACACCGAGACGCAGGAGGTGGTCGCGACGGTGCCGGTCGGCAGGAACCCGCAGGCGATCGCCTGGTCGGCGGACGGCCGCTTCGCCTACACGGCGAACGTCTACGACGACACGGTCTCCGTGATCAGCGCCGACACCTTCGCGGTGACCGCCACGATCCCCACCGGGGACGCGCCCACGAGCGTCGCGGTGCTGCCCAACGGGCGGCAGGCGTTCGTCAGCAACCTGAACAGCGGGACGCTGACGGTCCTCGACCTCGCCGGCTGAGCAGGCGACGCCGCCGGTCGCCGACGCGAGTGCGGCCGCCGTCGCCGGTGATCCTCGTCCGGGAACGGGCAACGGGCCAGGGCCTGCTGCGGGTTCCGGGGCGCTGATCACGGCGGACCTGCTGTGGTCACCGACGCCGCGGAGTGGCTGACCGTCGGCGGGAGACCGTTGCCGCTCATCGTGACGCGGCCGCGGCAGCCCAGGTGGTGCACGATCAGCAGAACGAGAGAGTGGTGCGCGACAGCCACGGCTCGGTGAACAGACGCGGTCCTGGGCATCGACGCGGTCACCGGCCGCGGCGACTTCGGGGACGACCTGCTCGACCAGGCGCCCGACGACGACCTCGCCCGGCGCGTCGCGGGGACCTCCCCACCACCCGGTTTCCACCTGGCAGACCCCAGGGTCTTGACCGAGCCCACCACGAGCGCGATCCTTGGTCGCGACGGGCAGGGTGAACTCGTTGTCGCGGCCCTCCGGGACCGCTGACCCACACGCCGCATAGACGGCCTTGAGAGACCCTGCCC
>JAKDLE010000778.1 GCA_030453005.1 Pseudonocardia sp.
TCGTGCCAAACCTCAAGGTTGAGATCGACGCCGATGCAGCACGTAAGGTGTTCCGCATCATCGACGCGCTCGAGGACAGCGACGACGTGCAGAACGTCTATGCCAACGGCGACGTCTCGGACGACGTGCTCGCGGAGCTCGAAGCCGAGGACTGATCCGGCCTTGCAGCTGCCTGACGGAACCCCTCGATCGCTCGGCGTTGACGCCGGTGCGGTGGAGGGGTTTCTCGATGCGCTGGCGGACCGGGACGTCGAGCGGGTACTCGGCGCGCGGCTCCGCGGGGACGCGCGCGACGTGGGGCGGCGGAGGCACGGAATGCGAGCCCGTGGGTGCGGGTTCGTACCGCTCATGACAGTCGAACTGGGGACGTACGGGATCTGGCGGCACGCGGGCGGGCTCACCCCCGAGCTCGCGCGGGAGCTGGAGGCGCTCGGTTTCGGCGCGATCTGGATCGGGGGGTCGCCCCCCGGGGACCTGGCGCTCGCGGAGTCGCTGCTCGACGCCACCGAGAACCTGGCGGTGGTCACCGGCATCGTGAACATGTGATCCACGCCCGCGGCGGAGGTCGGCGCCTCCTACCACCGCATCGAGGCCGCGCACCCGGGCCGGTTCCTGCTCGGTGTGGGGATCGGGCACCCGGAGGCCACCAGCGACTACCGCCGCCCGTACGCCACGATCGTCGACTACCTCGACGCGCTCGACGCCGCCGAGGTCCCGGTGGCGGGCCGCGCACTGGCGGCGCTGGGCCCGAAGGTGCTCGCGCTCTCGGCCGAGCGGACGGCGGGCGCGCACCCGTACCTGACCACCCCCGAGCACACTCGGGAGGCCAGGGCGCTGCTCGGCGACGGGGTGCTGCTCGCGCCCGAGCACAAGGTGGTGCTCGACACCGACGCCGAGCGCGCCCGCGCGGTCGGCCGTCCGGTCGTCGCCAAGCCCTATCTGGGCCTGCGCAACTACACGTCCAACCTGCTGCGGCTGGGGTGGGCCGCCGACGACATCGCCGACGGCGGCAGCGACCGCCTGATCGACGCGCTCGTGGCCCACGGGGACGCCGCGGCGGTCGCCGCCCGTCTGGCCGAGCACGTCGACGCGGGTGCCGACCACGTCTGCGCCCAAGTCCTGACGGAGGGTTTCCGCGACCCCCTCCCCGCGCTGCGCGAGCTGGCCGAGGCCCTGCGACTGCGCTGACCGGGGGCGTCGGGGTCAGTGCGTGCGCGACGGCGAGGGATGCACCTGCGGGCCGATGACGCCGCAGTGTGCGCACTCCTCGATGTGGACCCGGTTCGGGCCGGGGGCGGCGGTCGCGGGCGGGCGACGGATCAGCGCGAACGCCACCGCGGCCGCCGCGACGAGCAGCCCGGCGCCGATCGTCATGGCGATGCGGAAGCCGGAGACGAAGGCGGCGGGGTCGGTGTAGTCGGTCCCGCCGATGCCGGCCAGGCCCGGGATCAGGGCCACCGCGAGCAGCCCGGCCGCGCGGGCGACGGCGTTGTTGACGCCCGACGCCGAGCCCGCGTACCGGTCCGGGGCGGCGTCGAGCACGGTGGCGGTCAGCGGGGCCACGGTCAGGGCGAGCCCGGCGCCGAACACGAGCACGGCGGGCAGCACGTCGAGCACCCACGACGTGGTGGCGTCGATGCGCAGCATCAGCAGCAGCCCGCCCGCGCTCACCAACGGCCCGACGGTGAGCGGCAGCCGCGGGCCGATCCGTCCGGCCAGTGCGCCCGCGCGGGAGGAGAAGGCGAGCATGACCGCGGTGACCGGCAGCAGTGCGGTACCCGCGGCCAGCGGGCTGAACCCGGCCACGGTCTGCAGCTGCAGCACCAGCAGGAGGAACACCACGCCCAGCGCGCCGTAGATCAGCAGCGTGACGCCGTTGGCCGCACTGAACAGCCGGTTCGCGAACAGCGAGGGCGGCACCAGTGGATGTCGTGACCGCCGCTCCACCAGGACGAACGCCACCAGCGCCGCCACCCCGAGGCCGAGCCCGATCAGCACGACCGGTGTCGGCCCGGTCGCCCCGAGCGAGGTGAGCGAGTAGGTCAGCGCGCCCAGCGCGACGACCGCGAGCAATGTGCCGCTCAGATCGAGGCCCGGCGCCGACTCGGCGTCGCGGCTCTCCGGCACGTGCTTCAGCGCCACCGCGATGATCAGCACGGCGAGCGGCAGGTTGATCAGGAACACCGCGCGCCACGTCCACTC
>JAKDLE010000779.1 GCA_030453005.1 Pseudonocardia sp.
TCGCGACCTGGCAGTGCAGCTCCCCGCCCACGGTCCGCGCGATCGCCGGCAGGCCACCGCCGTCGCGCCCCGTCGTCAGCAGCGTCTGCTGGAGCCGCGACGAGCGGTCCAGCCCCGCGCCCTGTCGGCGCCGCTCCTCCCCCCCCTGCTCCCTCTCCCGGACGGCCACTGCCTGCTCGTCGTGCAGCCGGGCGTTGTCGATCGCCACAGACGCTACGTCGGCGAAGGTCACCATCCGCCGCACGTCGCGCTCGGTGAACAGCGACGGGCGGCGCCGCCACACCTCGAGCACCCCGACCAGCTCACCGTGCAGCCGTAGCGGAACGGCCAGCGCCGACTGGGTCTCCTCCGCCACCGCGAGAAACACGAAGTCCTGGCTGATGGTGCGGTCGTCGAGGTAGTTGTCGACCTTCGCCGGCTCCCCGGTGAGGAACACCAGCCCGGCCACGCCCTGCCCGCGCTGCATCCGCAGCCGAGAGGTATCGATCACGCGGTTGCCGACGCAGGAGCGCATCCGCACCTCGTCGCCCTCGCGCAGGAACACCCCGCAGATGTCGGCGTCGAGCAGCTTGGACGTGCGGTCGGCGATGGACAGCAGCACCTGGTCGAGGTCACGCACCGACAGCAGCCGCTCGACGACGTCGCGCACGACCGCCGTCTCCGCGGCCTCCGCGACTGCGCCGTCCCGCGCCGCGTCCCTGGCCACGGCGAGCGTGAGCCAGACCGCGGCCCTGCGGAGCAACGACCGGGCGCCGGCGGACACCGCGCGCGACGGGTCCCAGTGCAGCTCCAGCTCCTCGCCGACCGGACGTGCGGTGACCTCCGCACCGACGAGGCGACCGGCCAGCGCCGTGAGTTCGGCCTGCGCGGCCGCGGCGTCGGGCGGCACCCGCTCCAGGAAACTCTCCAGCTCCGCGGCGGCGTCGTCGACGAGCCGCAGCGCCCCGTGCCTCTCGCGTTCGGCTGGCATCATCGCCCGTCCTCCGGTGCAGTCCTGACCCGCCCCGGGCCTCCTTCGTCGGCCCTTCCATCCCCCACTAGATCGCGATCAGCGTTTTGAGCGTACGTCGCCCGGCCATGCGTGCATATGCCTCGGGAACGCCGTTGAGCGGCACGGTCTCCGACGCCACAACCGTCGGGTCGACCGCGCGGGAGCGCACCAGCGCCAGCAGCGGACCGGCGTCACGGGCGAGGTCGCCGATCGCGAACGCCAGCGTCAGCTCGTCGGCGAAGGCGCGGGCCACCGGCAGTTCCCAGCCCGGGTCTGTGTGGACGCCGACCGAGACGACAGTGCCGCGCCTGCGTACGAGCGCGCACGCGGTGTCCAGCCCGCGGGCGCCGCCGATCGCGTCGATCACGGCGTCGGCGCCGCGGCCGTCGGTGAGCCGGTCGACGAGGGCGCGGGCGTCGTCCGGGGTGGCCACCACCGCGCCCTGGGCGACCGCGAGCTCGCGCCGGGCGTCGACGGGCTCCACGAGCACGACGATCCCGGCTCCACAGGCCTGCGCGGCGAGGCTGGTGAGCTGCCCGACCGGTCCCCCGCCGATGACGGCGACGGTGTCGCCGGGCCGGATCGCCGCTCGCTGCACCGCCGCGTAGCCGGTGGCGAGCGTGTCGCCCAGGAACACCGCGGCGTCGACGTCCACGCCGTGGGGGACCGGCTGCAGGACGGTGTCAGCGTGCGGCACCCGGACCAGTTCGGCCTGGGCGCCCGCCAGCGCGGGGCCGAACGCCGACCCGGTACCGAAGAACCGCCGCTCGACGCACTCCCAGTGGTCACCCCGGCGGCACCACCAGCAGTGGCCGCACGAGGTGAAGTCCGCTCCGACCACGAGGTCACCGCGGCGGTGACCGTGCACGCCGGTACCCAGGTCGACCACCTCGCCCACGAACTCGTGGCCGAGGACGAAACCCTCGGGTGGGCGACGACGTGCAGGTCGGTGCCGCACACGGCCGCACGGCGCACCCGGACGACGGCGTCGGTGAGCTCCTCGACACCCGGGTCGGGCACGGTGTCCACCTCGACCCGCCCCTTCCCCGCGTGGACGACGGCTCTCACGGCGTCAGCGCTCCCACGCGCTCGCGGATCCGGTCGGCGGCCGCGCGCAGGGCGGTGAGCTCGTCGGGCGCGAGGTCGCCCTCGACGATCTCCCGCCCCCCGCCCCGGCCCAGCCGGCCGGGCCGCCCGCCATAGACGGCGCG
>JAKDLE010000062.1 GCA_030453005.1 Pseudonocardia sp.
GCGGCACCCGCTCGGCGAGCCGGGTGATGCGGCTCGGCGCGACGGGCGGCATGCCCAGCCTCCGCACCGGCCCCTGGCGCCGGGACGCCGGGAGCGGTCGGGACCAGTGCGGAGGTGACGATCCGGGCCCGAGCCTCCGCGCGGCAGGCCATGCCTGCGCGGGGACGCGCGGCAGGACCTGGGTCGGCCCTTCGTCGAACCCTCCGTGACCGGAGGAACCGTCACGCACGCGCGCGGTCCTCCTCGATGACCACGTCGTTCTCGTTGTCGGCTTCGCCGCGCAGCCCGCCTGCGCGGTCGCCCTCGCGGAGCCTGCGGCGGGGCGTGCGTACCAGTACGTAACCGATCGCGGAGATCCCGGCGATGCCGATGCGCCTGCCCATCTCCTGGGCGTCGTCGAGGGAGGTGTCCTCGTTGAGGACCAGCACCACGCCGTCGACGCCGCGGCCGAGCGCCAGCCCGAGCGAACGCTCGGTGAGCGGCGGGCCGTCGACGAGGTTGAGCGCGGAGCTCTCACGCAGCCGCTCCATCGCCGCGCGCAGCACCTGCGGCCGGCCCGCCGTGCTCGTGGGGGTGGGGGACCAGTCACTCAGCGGCACGACGCCCAGCTCGGCCTTGGCGACGCGCCAGGTACGCAGCGAGGCGCTGATCGGGGTGGCCGGGTTGGCCAGGCCTTCCAAGCCGCGGCCGGGGCTGACGTCGGTGAGAGACGAGATGCCGCGTTCCTTGCCGCCGCCGTCGACCAGCACGACCGGGCGGCCCTCGCGGGCCGCGGCGAGCGAGACCGACACGGTGAGCGCCGTCGTGGAGAGGTGGTTCTGCCAGCTGAGGAACAGCACGCTGGGGCGGCGGATGCCCTCCAGGCGCACGTCGATCGCGGTGAGCACGTCGTTGCCCGCGCGGAACCGGTCGGACGACGAGTCGGCGTTGACCACCTCGGAGATGGCCCGGGAGCCGGGTGCCGGGTACCGCGAGAGCAGCGGAGAGCCGAGCATGAGGTCGAGGTCGGCCACCGACGCGGTGCTCGCCTTGCGCTGGTCGCGCACCAGGTTGACCCCGGTGACGAGGAACAGCCCGATCAGGCCACCGATCAGTGCGTTCTGCAGCGGCAGTGGGGCCGACGCGGACTGGGGCAGGATGGCGGGCTCGATCGCGGAGACGCCGTCGCCGTAGGCCGCGGCGCGGAGCCGGATGGCCCCCTCGGTGGCGCCGACTGCCGCGACCGCTCCACTGGGCGCCGCGTTGACCGCGTCGACGGCGGCGTCGGCCTCGGCGGTGACCCGCTGTCCCGCGACCGTGCGGTAGGAGCCTGCCACGGCGTCGGCGATCGCCTGCGCCTGCTCGGCAGTCGGGGCGACCGCGGTGATCGTGACGTCGCTGGTGTCGGTGCCTGCCACCGCCGTGACGCTCGCCCGGACCTCGTCGACCGGGACGCCGACCGCGTCGGCGGCAGGCTGCAGCACCTCGGTGGTGAGGACGAGGGCGGCCTGGTTGGCCACGAAGCGCACGGCGTCGTCACCGCCGCCTGCGGCGTCCGGGCTGAACGGGCCGGTGGCCTCGAAGAAGATCGTGGACTTGGCCGTGTACTCGGTGGGGAGGAACTGCGACCCGACGAAGCCGAGCAGCGCGCCGATGACCACCCCTGCGACGATCGTGACCGCGTGGGTACGCATCGTCGCCAGAACCCCGGGTCTCGTGCGCTCGGAGGACGAGTCGAGCGGGGCGTCGGGCACGGGAGCTCCTTCGGGGCGTGACGGGTACCGGCACCGGAGGATCGACCCGGACAGCCCATGAGGACGTGGCCGGTGACGACAGGGTGACCGCGATCCGCGGAATCAGGCGTCGGTCGCCCCCATGATAACCAATAGTGTTCGCCTGCCCGCCGGTGCTCACCCGAAGGCGGCTCCGTCGCCGTACCCGCCAGGATGGGGGGGTGGAGAACGGATCGGGGCACCGCTGGCTCGCGATCGCCGAGGAGGTGTTCGTCCCGGCCGACGCGGGGGGCCGCGTCGAGTCCCTCAACCTGCTGCGCGCGGCCCGCGCCGCCGGGCTGCTGGGCCGGGTGCTGGTGCCCGGGATCGGCGACCCCGGGATCGGCGATACGGCGCTTGCGGCGCACCGCGCGGCACTGCCGGGCGTGGACCTGGTGGGCACCCCGCGCCGCACCGGATGGCGCTCGCACCTGTCGCGGACGCCATACCTGTTCGCGTCGCGGCCGCTGCCCGCCGGCCTGACGGACTCGGTGCGGGGTAGGGGGTTCACCGCGGTGCTGGCTGTCAGCTTCCGGGTGGCGCACCTCGCGGTGGAGCTGGCCGAGGCCCTCGACATACCGGCGATCGTGCGTCCGCACAACGTGGAGTCCGCCTACTTCGCCCAGCTCGCCCGCAGCTCCCGGTTCCCCCGCGACCTGCCCTACGCCGCCGAGGCCTGGAAGCTGCGCCGGGCCGAGGCCGCTGTACACGCCTCGCCGCGGATCGCGGTGTTCGCCGAGATCGCCGAGGAGGAGGTGGCCGTCCGTGCCGCGCTCACCGACATCCCGGTGATCCACGTGCCGCCGTTCCTGCCACCGCAGCCGGACACGGCCCGGGTCCACCGGACGGAGCCCGGAGGCACCGTGCTGTTCCTCGGGGCGCTGGACAACGCGAACAACTCCGGCGGCATCGGCTGGTTCGTCGAGGACTGCTGGCCCGGGCTGCGCGCACCCGGGGTGTCCCTGCACGTCGTCGGCCGCCGGGCGCCTGCGCCGTTGGTCGACGACCTGCGGGCGGCAGGCGCGGAGGTCACCGTCGACGCCCCGGAGGTGGCCTCGCACCTGGCCGCGGCGGACGTCTTCGTCAACCCGGTGCGCCACGGCGCGGGCATCAGCATCAAGATGATCGAGGCGATGGCGGCCGGGCTGCCCGTCGTCTCCACTCCGGTGGGGGCGCGTGGGCTGCCGTGGCGCGACGGCGAGCACCTGCTGGTGGCCGACGGGCCCGCCGCGGTACGGGCCGCCGGGCAGGGCCGGCGCGACGCCCCGGCGCGGCGCGCGGAGCTGGCCGACACCGGCCGCCGGTTCATCACCGGCGAGCTCGACGGGGTGCGGCAGATCGGCAGGCTGGTCGAGGCGCTGGCTACGGCGCGGCGGTGACGGGCCCGCCGAGCCCGAAGATGCCGTCGTACTGCGCGGTGACGACCTCGCGGCCGTAGACGGACTCGAAGAACTCGACCGCCGCCTTCGACAGCTGCGTGTTGTGCGTGGGCTCGATCATCTCGTCGACCAGGTCCGGCCAGCGCGTGAGGTCGTCCTCCACGAAGCAGCCGTTCTCCCCCTCGGGGGCCACCGGTACGCCCTCGACGGACACGGTGGTGGCCAGCGTGGGCACGCCGCGGGCGAGCGCGTCCAACATCTTGATCTTGACGCCGCTGCCGAACCGGAGCGGGGCCAGCGAGACCGCGGCGCAGGCGAACACACTGTCGAGGTTCTGCACGAACCCCTCCAGCACGATGTTCGGCGCGTGCTGCGCCACGAGGCCGAGCAGCGCGTCGCTCGGGTCCTTGCCGATGATCCGCAGCCGGATGTGGGGGTGCCGGTGCACCAGCTCACCCATCGCGGCGCGGATGAACGAGCAGATCGCGTCGTCGTTGTGCGGGATGTTGAGGCGGCCGAGGAACACCAGCTCCGGCGGCTCGGCGGGGGAGCGGTCGGGCCGGGTGACCGGCGGCAGCATCCCGTGTACGACTCGGACCGAGTCGTTGCCGGAGATGCGGCGCAGGCGGTGCACCTCATCGATGTTGACGAGCAGGCTCGCGTCGAAACCGCCCACTACCCGGGCCTCGGCCCGGCGGATGCGGTCGCGCTCCATGCGCAGCACCGGCCGGTACACCGCGCGGTGCCGGATCAGCGAGCGCAGGGGGCCGGGCACGTTGGCCGCGAACTCGCCGAGCGGGTTGATGTCGACGTCGCCCTGCTCACCGACGGTGAGCATCCGCTCGTAGCGCACCGAGAACAGGTCGTCGAGGTAGAGGATCCGGCGGCGGCCGCGCGGGGCCTGCGGGGCGTGCTGGCCCAGGCGCAGCGTGTCGTAGACCTCGATGTCCGGGCGCAGCCACGCGATGAGGTCGTGAATCTGGCCGCGCAGGAACGAGGAGCCGAACATGGCCTCCTGTACGGTGTAGGACCGGTCGGTCGGAACGCGGCGAGCGAGCGTGGCGAGCTGACGGACCGCGTTGGGCCGGTCGAGACGGTGCGCCACGCCCGGGAAGTCGGGCCGGGCGTGGCCCGGGGAGTCGACGATCGCGTAGTGCACGTTCTCCGGACCGAGGCGCCCGACGAGGTACTCCAGCAGGCCGTGCAGGACGACCCGCTTGCCGTTGTCGACCGGCACCGGCGCCGTCGCGCTGATGATGAGTGCGGTCTCGGGCATTCCGCTCCAGGTGCGTGCGGTGCTTCGTGTACGGGCATTTCCACGGTAACAGCGGGCCGACCTCCGCCGCCGTCCGGAGTGGCGGGCCGTTCGTCGGTGCGCATCCCTGACGTCGCCGAACAGTTGCGGGCCGTCGCCACATGAGGGCATCGTTCCGCGCCGTCAGTGGTCAACTGTTCGAAGGAGTAGCGGGCTTGCCCACCCCTCGTTCCATCGTCGCCGGACCCGGGATGCGCGCATGACCCTGCGCATCGTCTACCGCTCCTACGGGGGCGACAACGAGAAGGACCGGCCGGCGTACTACGGCAAGCTGCTCGCACTGCGGTCGCTGCTGCGCGCCGCCGACGCCGTCGGCTGCGAGATCGTCTTCCTCAACGACGGCCCCGTGTCCGAGACGGTTCTGGACCTGATGCGCGGGCGCGGCGAGATCGTCGAGCTGCCGGGGCTTGGCCTGTTCGGGTCGCGGATGACGGCGCTGCGGCTGCCACTGGAGCGCGGCTGGGCCGACGACGACGTCGTCTACTTCTGCGAGGACGACTACCTGCACACCGCCGACGCGCTGGTGCACCTGAAGGCGGCCACCGAGCGGCTGGCGGCCGACTACTTCGCGCTCTACGGCACGCTGCCCGCCGAGCGCACGGCAGGCCGGGTCAGCGACCCGTCGCATGTGCAGCCGCGGGGCTGGCGGCCCGGCGAGGCGCGGGTGGGTGACCAGGAGTGGGTGCGGGTGCTCGGGACCACCAGCACGTTCGGCGTGCGGGTGGCCGCGCTGCGGGCCGACCTGTCGTTCGTGCGTCAGGCGCGGATCCCGCACCGGAACATGTACCGCGACTGGGACGTGAGCCTCGCCTACCAGGGATTCGAGCCCTACTGCTGGGCCGGCCTGCTCCGCGACCTCGTGCTGCGCACCCCGGCCGGGTCGCTGGGGGGCCGGGTCCGCTCGGCCGTGCTCGCGCCGTTCAAGATGGGCATGAACCTGCGGTCGCACCGCCGCGCCCGCCACCGGCGCGTGCTCATGGCGGCCTCGCCGAACCTCGCCACGCACCTCGAGACGGAGTTCCTGGCCACCGGGCGCGACTGGGAGCAGGTCGCGCGCGAGACCCGGGAATGGGCGCAGGTGCGATGACCCGCGCCACCTTCGACTTCGTCATCGTCGGCGGCGGCTCGGCGGGCTGCGTGCTGGCCAACCGGCTCAGCGCCGACCCGGACACCCGCGTCCTGTTGCTGGAGGCCGGTCGCGCCGACCACTGGTGGGACCTGCTCGTCGAGATGCCTGCCGCGATGGCCTACGCCGTGGGCAGCCCCACGCACGACTGGCGCTTCGAGTCCGAGCCCGAACCCTTCCTGGAGGGCAGGCGACTGGTGCATCCGCGCGGCAAGGTGCTCGGTGGGTGCAGCGCCATCAACGGCGTCGTCTACCAGCGCGGCCACGCCGCCGACTACGAACGCTGGGCGGCCGAGCCGGGCATGGCGGACTGGGGTTGGGAGCGCTGCCTGCCCTACTTCGCGCGCCTGGAGAACGTCTGCAGCCCCGCCGCGGGCCCGAGCCGCGGCCGCGGCGGCCCGCAGAACCTCGTCCCGGCCCCCGTCGACAACCCGCTGTTCGACGCGTTCCTCGGTGCGGCCCGCGAGGCGGGCTACGCCGTCACCGGCGACGTCAACGAGGAGCAGGAGGCCTTCGGCGCCTTCGACCGCGCGGTGCGCCGTGGCCGCCGTGTCTCGGCGGCCAAGGCCTACCTCGCTCCGGTCCGCGGCAGACCCAACCTGTTCGTGCGCTGCGAGTCGCTCGTCACGAAGATCGTCTTCGACGGCCAGCGTGCGATCGGGGTGCGGCTGCGGGAGGCGTCCGGCCCGGAGATCGACGTGCACGCGGGCGAGGTGATCCTGGCCGCGGGCGCGATCCAGAGCCCGCAGGTGCTGGCGCTCTCCGGCGTCGGTGACACCGAGCACCTCGCGGGGCTGGGCATCGACCCGGTGCACCACCTGCCCGGCGTCGGGGTCGGGCTGCAGGACCACCTGGGCATCCACCTGCAGAACCGCTGCACCAGGCCGGTGTCGATGATGACGATGCGCCACCGCCACCGCTGGCCCGGGATCGGGTTGCAGTGGCTGCTCACCGGACGTGGGCCTGCGGCGTCGTCCCAGATCGAGGCGGGCGGCTTCGTGCGCGCCGATCCCTGCGCGGACCAACCCGACCTGATGCTGGCGTTCGCCCCCATCGCCACCCGCACCGATCCGGCGTCGGTGGTCGACGAGCACGGCTACCAGCTCTACCTGATGGCGGGGCGACCGGAGTCGCGCGGCACGGTCCGACTGCGCTCCGGTGACCCCGGCGACCCGCCGTCGATCCAGTTCAACTACCTGTCCACGCAGGCCGAGCGCGACTGGTGGCCGCGGGCCATCCGCGTCGCGAGGCAGCTGCTCGACCAGCCCGCGTTCGTGCCGTTCGACGGTGGCGAGACCGTGCCCGGCCGGGATGTGGCGACCGACGAGGAGCTGCTCGGGTGGGTGCGGGGCAGCGGCCGCACGGGGCTGCACCCCACGTCGTCGTGCCGGATGGGCACCGGTCCGGACGCGGTCGTCGACCCGTCGACGATGCGGGTGTACGGGGTGGAGGGGTTGCGGTTGGTGGACGCCTCGGTCATGCCCTCGATCGTCAACGCCAACACCTACGCGCCGGTCATGATGATCGCTGAGAAGGCCGCGGACATGATCCTCGGCAACCCGCCGCTACCCACGATGAACGCGACCGGCGCCGGAGCGGCCGATCGGGCCTGACGCTGAGGTAACGGCGGGCCGTGCTAGCTTACGCACCGTGATCAAGGGTTCCGGGATCGAGAGAGCACGGTACGGCTGAGCATGGATCCGCAGCCCGGCCAGTCCGGACCTGAGTCCACCACCGGCCCGATCCGCGTGACCCCGCCGCCTGGCCGCCGCCGACGCATCGTGATCGGCGTCGCGCTGGTCCTGCTCCTGGTCGTCACCGCGGTCGTCGTCGGCCGTGAACGGGGCGTCCCTGGCGGCGGACCGGCCGCCGACGACCTCGGTACCGACGTATCGATCACCGTCGAGGGCGACCAGATCCTGCGCAACGGCCAGCCGTGGTGGCTGCTCGGTTACAACTCGTTCGTCTGGTCGGGCAACTGCGGGGACGAGGACGAGCGGATGTCCGCCCAGGACGTCGACGAATGGTTCAGCTCGATGCGCCACGACGGGCACGGCTCCGCGCGACTGTTCTTCTTCGAGGGCTGGGACATCGAGCGGCTCGACGCTGCCGTCGAGTCGGCGAAGCGCAACGACATCTACCTGACGATCACCCTCGACGACGCCATCGGCGGCTGCGGGGAGACCGTCAAGGACGACGAGTGGTTCTCCGACCAAGGCGAGCGGGACGCCTTCCAGGCGCACATGACCATGCTGTTGGAGCGCTACCGCGGCGAGACCACCATCGCCTGGTTCGAGTACTTCAACGAGCCCGATTTCGCCGACGGAGAGCTCCGCGAGTTCTACGACGAGATGGGCGCCGTGGCCGACGAGATCGACCCCGACCGGCTGTTCTCCAGCGGCACGATCGCGCCGTACGCCGTGGGGGAGGACGCCGACTTCCGCAGTCTCCACGAGTCGCCCGGTGTCGACATCGCGTCGCTGCACGAGTACGACGAGAACGAGGTCGAGTCCAACCACGGCCCGGACGCCCGCGCCAACTCGGCGGGCAAGCCGGTGATCGTGGGGGAGTTCGGGCTCTTCGCCACCGAGTCCGGCGAGGACTGCGAGCGCGACTTCGCCGAGCGGGCCGAGCAGACCGCCGCGAAGGCCGAGGCCTACACCACGATCGAGGGCTACGCCGGAGCGCTGATGTGGGCCTGGCAGCCGGGCCCGAACAACGCCTCGCAGTGCGAGTACGGCAACCTCGACGTCGATGAGGCCACCCAGGACGTGCTGCGCACGTTCATGCCCTGACCAGCACCCGCGGCGTCCACGCCTTGAGCCGCAGCGCGGGCGACTCCACCCACGTCCAGCTGGCCAGGGCCAGCGCGAGCCCGCCCGCGAGCGCGGCGAGCAGGTAGAGCGGCACCGGCCAGGCCGCGGCGCCCACGAGCAGCAGCAGCACCTGCACGGGCCAGGCGTAGACGTAGAGGCCGTAGGACAGGTCGCGCCGGGAGCCGACGCGCCGCAGCCGTCGGCTCGATCCGGCCCACAGCACCAGGTACGCCACCGCCGCCGGTGCCACCACGAGGTAGACCAGCGTGGAGGCCTCCGGGGTGGGGGCCATCGACGCCAGCACCACAGCCTGTACGACCACCAGGGCCGCCAACGCGGCCCCGACTGGTCCCATCGGGATCCGCGCGGCCAGCCGGGACGCGAGTGCCCCGGCGAGGAACATCGTCCCGAACCGGAGCGCGATCTCCAGGGTGTCGCTGCGGGAGGTCAGGGCCGCTCCGGAGAACAGCTCCGACACCGCGAGCAGCCACGCCGCCCCGGCGACGGCGAGCAGCGGCCAGGTGCGACGGCGCAGCAGTCCGGCCGCCCCGAGCGCAGCCACCCCGAGGTAACACAGGAACTCGTAGAACAGGGTGTAGAGCGAGCCGTTCACCACCTCGCCGCCGAGGAGGCCCCGCACCTCGTACTGCCGGATGAACAGGGCCGAGTTCTGCGTGACGTACGACAGCGCCGACTGCTCGCCGGTCCACGGGAACCCGGACACCGTGCCGGTCTCCAGCAGCAGCGCCAGCGGCAGTAGCACGAACGCGGTGACCAGGAGGCAGGCCCAGAACCCTGGCAGGATCCGCAGGCATCGCCGCCACAGGTAGCGGCCGGTGGACGGGGAGCCGAACCAGCTGCCGACGATGAGGAACCCACTCAGTGCGAAGAACCCGTCGACGGCCATCGTGCCCATGTCGACACTGCCCCCGGTGAGCCGGCCCACCGGGTCGTCATGCCCGGCGAACTTGAGCGTGTGGGACAGCAGCACGATCCCGGCGCGGCCGCGCCGCAACGCGTTGACGCTGTTGGCGCGGGGATCGAACACGGTGCCGAGGGGTACGCCGAGCGCAGCGGGCGCCGGGCGGTGGTGGGTGAGGATCGCGGGCTCCCTTCGCCGAGCGTCTCTACTATGACGTGACAGTAGACTCGCGGACGACCCACCCGCGACGCGGGACCGG
>JAKDLE010000780.1 GCA_030453005.1 Pseudonocardia sp.
CTGGGCATCGGCTTCGGGGCGCTGTTCGCGGCGCTGGTCGGGGTACTGCCGCCGGTGTTCACCGGCGACGCGGGGGTGCTCGGGCTCGTGCCCGTCGCCTGGTGGTTCTTCGTGGCGATGCAGCCGGTGGCGGGGGTGGTGTTCGCGCTCGACGGGGTGCTGCTCGGCGCGGGCGACACCGCGTTCCTGCGGACCAGCACCCTCGCCGCCGCGGTGCTCGGGTTCCTGCCGCTGATCTGGGCGTCGCTGGTGTTCGGCTGGGGCCTCGCCGGGATCTGGACCGGGCTGTCGCTGTTCATGCTGCTGCGGCTGGCCGCCGTGGGCCTGCGCGCCCGCTCGGACCGCTGGCTGGTGACGGGAGCCGTGCGGTCCACGTGATCCGGTCAGGCGACCGTGCGCACGTCGACGTCGAGCGCTCGGTAGGTGCCCAGTGCCCGACGGTCCCGGGTGACGAGGGGGACCGCGTGCTCCACGGCCGCGGCACCGACGAGCGCGTCGTAGACCGACCCGCCGGACACGCCCGCGGACGCCAGTAGCGCGAGCACCTCGGCCGCCCGCTCGGCGGAGAGGAAGCGGGTATGCGGGAAGTTCGCGGCGAGCAGGCGGGTGACCGCGGCCGGTGTGCGACGAGCAGGCGCGGGCAGTCGCGTGAGGACGGAGTACGTCTCGAACGCCGCGTGCCCGGCCAGCCCGATCCGCCGACCTTCCACGACGGCCCGCGACGCCGCGCGCCCCTCGTGGTCGGCCACGCTCAGCGCCACCGCCACGCTCGTGTCGACCAGCAGCTCGGGGCCGTCCGGGTCACCGTTGGTCGGCGTCACGAAGCTCCTGAACCTGGTCGTCGGTGAGGCGCCCGCCCGTCGCAGGCACGACGAGCCAGCCGTCCTCCTCGTGCAGGGTGTCGTCGGCGACCGGACGGACGCGCAGGTCCGCACCATCGGCCTCGACGTCGACCTCGCCCTGCGTCAACCCCAGGCGATCGCGCAGCTGCTTGGGGATGACCAGTCTCCCGGCACTGTCGATGGTTGCCTTCACGCCGAGAGGCTACCAACATCATTGCTCGCGCGGCCCCGCCCACGCAGCCCAGAGCGCGGCGTACCGGCCGCCCGCGACGACGAGCTCGCAGTGGCGACCGGACTCCACGATCCGGCCCTTGTCCAGCACCACCACGCGGTCCGCCGCGGCGGCCTGGGTGAGCCGGTGCGCGATGACGACGGACGTGCGCCCGGCCAGCGCGGCGTCGGCACCCCGCTCCAGGACCCGCGCGCCGGCGCTGCCCGCTTCGGCGGTGGCCTCGTCGAGCACCGCGACGGCGGGGTCGGCGAGCACGAGGCGGGCCAGCGCGAGCTGCTGGGCGTGCGTGGCGCCGAGCTCGTCGCCGCCGTCGCCGACGACGTCGTCCAGGGCCAGCGGGGCGCCGACCCGGGTCAGGGCGGAACGCAGGTCCCCGTCGCGGGCGTCCGGGCGGGCCAGGCGCAGGTTGTCGGCCACGGTGCCCGCGAACACGTGCACCTCCTGTGTGACGAGCGCGACGTGGCGGCGTGGGTGCGCCAGGTCGGTGAGCGGCACGCCGCCGATCGCGACTGTGCCCGCGGTGGGCGCCTGCACACCGGCGAGCACCGCGCCCAGCGTGGTCTTCCCCGCCCCGCTCGTCCCGACGACCGCCACCCGCTCGCCGGGCGCGACCTCCAGGTCGATGCCGTGCAGCACCTCGGGCCCGCCGTCGTAGGCGTGCCGGATCCCGGACAGGGTGACCGAGCCGTCCCGCGGCTCCCGCGGGCGGGCGGGCGCGGCGGGCACGGGCATGTCGGTGACGCCCACGAGCCGCGCCAGCGCCGCCACGGCGGACTGGGCCTCGTCGAGCAGGAACAGCACCGCGCCGATGGGGTAGAACAGGCGCAGGAAGTACAGCACCGCCGCGGTGGCCGTGCCCACGGTGACGGCGTCGGCGCGCACCAGCCAGAACCCCGTCACGAGCAGGGACGCCACACCGACGAGCTCGGCGCCGTTGAGGACCGCCCCGAAGCGCGACTGTGCGGTCATCGCCCGCATGGACGCGCCGACGGCGGCGGCGGAGTGTCCGTCGATGCGGGCGAGCAGAGGGGCCCGGAGCCGGTAGGTGCGCACCGTGGCCGCCCCGCCCACCCCGGCCAGCAGCGACTGCGTGCGCAGCCCCTCGGCCACCCGCTCGGCCGCG
>JAKDLE010000781.1 GCA_030453005.1 Pseudonocardia sp.
CGCCGGCGGCGGGGGGGGGGCGCCGTCGGGCGTTGGGCTCGTTCGGCCTGCTTGCGCGTTGTGGGGAGCTGCACGACTTGGCCGACCCCCGGATTCGCCGAGGAGTCCTTCACCGGGGAGAGGGCGGCGTGCTCGCGGGCCACCCGGACGTAGCCGGGTTCGTAGGACACGACGGCGGGGCGGTGGCCGAGGCCGAGGACGTAGGCGTGCCAGCGGGGCATGGAGGAGATCGTGTGCCCGGCGATGACCGGCTCCAGCGTCGGGGTGCGCGAGGTGGAGTGCGAGGCCCGGCCGTCGGCGTTCTCGGACTCGCCGCGGGTGGTGCGCTGCACCCACCGTTCCCCGGCCAGGTAGGACAGGGCGCGCAGGTCGTCCTGCTTGGTCACCCCGGGCAGCACGATCTTGGTGGGTAGGTTCTCCCAGATCACCTCCGCGCGGTCACGGCCCCAGGTGGTCGAGAACTGCGCGAGGGACTGCACGACGGCGCCGACGGTGATCCCCCACCCGCGCGAATCCGACGCCCACCGGTCGAGCGGGACGGGGGTGGTGTTGGCGACCTCGTCGAGCACGAAGTTCAGGGTCGGCGAGAGCCTGCCGCCGGGCAGGTGCGCGGCGATGCGCTGCGCCTCGTCGAACACGTACTCGGTCAGCGCGGTGAGTAACGGCGCGAGGCGCTTGTCGCCGGCGCCGCCGACGAGGTAGAGCGTGCCGCGCCAGCGCAGGAACGACTCCACGTTGAACGTCCCGGCCGGGCCGGGCCGGCAGGCCTGCGCGACGGTCGGGGAGTCCATGAACCCGACGCACGAGGTGACGGTGGCGAAGTAGCCGGTGCGGGTGTTCACCGACGCCCGCAGATGCGTGAGCAGCGTGGGCAGCCAGCCGTGCGGGACGGAGTGCCCGGCGCGTTCCAGGATCTCGACCGGTTCCTGGTCATCGGGGTTGTTGGCCCACTGCATGACCTGTTCCATGTCCAGCCGCCCGAGCGCGGCCGCGAGCAGGTAGCAGCGCAGGATCTCCTGCGCCTTGCCCGCCCAGAAGTCGGCGCGGTCGATGCCCGCCGCGCCGCCGCTGCCGCGGACCAGTGCCCATGCCCGCCGGTCGGCCACGCCCTGATCCGCGCAGCCCGAGATCGGGTCCCACCGGAAGTCCGACCCGATCGTGCCCAGCAGCGAGGGGTTGAACACCGCGGTCGGCCCGACCCGCTCGCGGAGCTCCCGGGTCAGCATCACCAGCTCCGGCTTGGTCGACGGGATGACGGCCGCACCGGGCGAGTCGAGGATGACGTTCACGAGGAACTGGGTCTTGCCCGAGCCCTGCGGGCCGACCACGCCGAACCCGCGCGCCCACGGCGAGTACACCGGCCGCTTCACCGGGCGCCAGCCCTTCGGGGACCACGACCGCGGCCACCAGCGCCGCCGCACGCGCAGCGCGCCGGACTCCAGCACCCCGACCCGCCATCCGAACTCGGTCACCGGCCTCTTCGAGTAGCCCGCTCCGGGCGGGGCGACGGTCCGCACCCCTTCCTCCCCTGCGCTGCGGGCCAGGTCGTGCCGGTCGAGCCACCCGTCCGGTCCGCCCAACTCGCGCCGGAACTCCCGGATGGGGTGGAAGTGCCACCAGCGGTGCACCAGCACGCCGCCGACCAGCAGCAGGGCCAGCGTGTAGCCCATCTGCGCGGCCGCGCCGAACGGCACCAGTTCCCCCAGCAGCGGGACGAAGCCGAGCGCAGCGCCGGCGCCGGCGAGCAGCACCCCAGCCGCGATCAGTGCGCGGTGCGTCGCGCGCACCTCGGAGTTGTTCCTCCGCACAGCCATCACCGTCTCCTGTCCGGGTGTCGATCACCATAGAACCGCGCACCCTGCGCACGCGGGGCTTTCGCGAAACCCGGCCGGGCGGGAGCGCTGCTCCCGGCCCTGCCATCGTCTCTGCTGCGGCGTTGCTCATCCGGTGCCCCGGTCCCCGGTCGGCTGCCCGCGCGGCGATCCGGTCCTCGGCCTGGCGCAACAACCGCCGCCCGGTCCGCGCCGAGCAACCCACCAGCTCCGCGGCGGTCGCCCCGGTCAGTTCCTCCCCCGCCTGCAGCCGGTCCTCCAGGCGCGCGACCCGTGCATCGGTCCCGACCTCTCTGGGCGGGCGGGGTGCTTCCGGCGGAAGCACCCGCGGGCCGACGACGGCCAGCGGCGGGTGAACCCCC
>JAKDLE010000782.1 GCA_030453005.1 Pseudonocardia sp.
GGGTAGGTGCCGTGGTCGACGTCGAGCAGGGTGCCCTGCGACCCCTCCAGCAGCAGCGACTCACCGGCCTCCAGCGCCTGGTTGAGCAGCAGCCGGGTGTCGGCGATGCGGTCGGCGAAGCGCCTGCCGTGGGCGAGGACGGCGTCGACGACCTCGTCGACGTCCATCGCCCGGCGGTTGTAGACCTTCACCAGCACCTGGTTCTTGTACGCGAGCGCCGCCTCGACCTTCTGGTGCAGGATCTTCTCGTCGAGGATGTCGGCCACGCGCACGCCCACGCGGGCGACCTTGTCCTGGTAGGCCGGGCCGATGCCGCGCCCGGTCGTCCCGATCTTGGCCTTGCCCAGGAACCGCTCGGTGACCTTGTCGATCTCCACGTGGTACGGCATGATCAGGTGCGCGTCGGCGGAGATCATCAGACCGCTCGTGTCGACGCCGCGGGCCTCCAGCCCCGACAGCTCGTCGAGCAGCACCCCCGGGTCCACCACCACGCCGTTGCCGATCACACATCGGACGCCCGGGGTGAGGATGCCCGAGGGGATGAGGTGCAGTGCGTAGACCTCGCCGTTGGGCAGCACCACCGTGTGGCCTGCGTTGTTGCCGCCCTGATACCGCACGACCCACTGCACCTGGTCACCGAGGAGGTCGGTGGCCTTGCCCTTGCCCTCGTCCCCCCACTGGGCGCCGACCAGCACGATCGCGGGCATGTGAGACTCCAGACGTGGCAGGCAACTCAGGCGGCGGGAGGGTAACCGATCAGTCGAGCTCGATCGAACCGAAGCTCGTGGTGCTGACCTGTGCCCCTCGTCCGACGGGCGGGCTCCACGGTAGTCGGCGTCGCGCAGCGCTCCCCGAGGTGCCCACCGTGACGATGCCCGCACGACCCGGGCGCACCGATGTCGACCCGGTGCTCGCGGAGCACGACCCGCGGCGCCTGGTCGTGATCGGCACCGACGCGGACCTCGCCGCGGTGCTGCTGCGGTTGCTGCGCTCCGAGCGGCTCGACGTCGAGCTCGCGTACGTGGCGTCGTCACGGAGGTCCGCGGTGGCCGCGGTCTGGGGCCTGCCGACCGGGCGGCGCGCGATGGAGCTCGCCCGTTCCGGGGTCGCCTGCCCGGTGCCGCTGGTGCGCGACGACACCGGCGGCGTCCTCGTCGGGCGCGGGGAGATCCGCGGGTTGCGGGGTGAGTGCTACTGCGACGACGTGCTGGTGCTGCGCGGCGCCGCACCCCGGCTGGTGGTGTCGGCCTGCCCGGAGGGTGTCGCGGTGCGAGCCGGACGGGGCTCCCGACGACCGGACGGTGTGACGCGACCGGTGCCCCCGACCGCCCGGTCGGGCCGGGGCTCCGCGGTGGGCCGCGCCGTGCAGGTGGGCGGCGCGGCGTTCACCCCGGTAGCCGACGGCACAGCCCACCCCCGCCCGCTACAACGCCGCACCTGGTACCGCCACACCAGCGACTGGCTCCTGGTCCACGCCCGGTGAAGTGCGTCATCAGGCGGCGGGGCGACGGTGGTAGGTGTCGACGTATTCCTGCCTCGACAGCTGCGCGATCGCGTCCATGATCTCGTCCGTCACCGCGCGGCGGATCATGCCCGAGTTCTCCAGGCCGTCGTAGCGGGAGAAGTCGAGGGGAGCGCCGTAGCGGACGGTGACCCGGCGGACCCGCGGCAGCCGCGCGCCCACCGGCTGCACCCGCTCGGTGCCGACCAACGCGACCGGCACGACGGGCGCACCGCTGCCGAGGGCGAGCGTTGCCACGCCGGTGTGGCCGCGGTGCAGCCGCCCGTCGAGGGACCGGGTGCCCTCGGGGTAGATCGCGAAGGCACCGCCTGCGTCGAGCACCGTGCGTGCGGCGTGCAGTGCCGCGAGCCCGGCCTTGGCGCTGGACCGGTCCACGGGCACGTAACCGAGCGCGGACAGGAACGCCGCCAGCGCCCGACCCCTGATCCCACGGCCGGTGAAGTACTCGGCCTTGCCCAGGAACGCCACGGGGCGACGCGCGGTGAGCGCGATGACGGCCGTGTCGACGGCGGCGCGGTGGTTGGCCGCGATGATCACCGGCCGGCCCGTCGGGATCCGTTCCGCGCCGTGCACGACGGGCCGCCACAGCAGCCGGACGAGCGGCACCAGCAGCCAGCGGACGAGAAGATGCACGGGCGGGGAACGCCGGACGCGACGCACCGGTTCCCG
>JAKDLE010000783.1 GCA_030453005.1 Pseudonocardia sp.
GGAGAGGGTAATACCACACCGGGCCAGGCCCCGCCCGCGATCCGCGCGGCCGTCGCCTGGACGGTGCTGCCCGGCGTCCCCCTCACCTACGCCCTCGGGATGCGCGGCGTCACGGCTTGGGGGATCGCACCGACCGTGGCGATCGGCTCGTCGGCCCTCGCCGCGGTACTGGCCGGGCTGCTCGGGGTGCCGTGGTCGGCAGGCGTGGCCGTCGCCCCGGCCCTGCTGGCGGCCGCGGTGATCGAGGCGACGCGGCTCCGGCGGCGCTCGGTCCCGGGCACCGACGGCGTGTGGGTCGGCGTCGCCGCGGCGGTCGGCCTCACGGTCGCGGTCGTGATCGGCCTGTTCACGGTGACCGCCGGGATCGGTGTGCCGAGCAGGCTCTCGCACACCTACGACGCCGTCTTCCACTACAGCGCCGTCGCCCGGATCCTCGCCGACGGTCCGGCGTCCTCGCTGACGCTGGGCACGCTCACCAGCCCCGCAGCCGAGATCGCGTTCTACCCGGCCGCCTGGCACGACGTGGTCTCGCTCGTCGTGCTGGTGACGGGCGCGTCGATCCCCGTCGCCTCCAATGCGGTCGTCGTCGCGGTGACGTGCGTGGTGTGGCCGCTGGGCGCCACCGCGCTCGTCCGGTCGGTCTGCGGGCCTGCGCCGGTCGCCGTCGCGCTCGCGCCGGTCCTCGCACTCGGGTTCGTGTCGTTCCCGTGGGCGCTGACGAGCTTCGGCGTGCTGTGGCCCAACCTCATCGGGGTGAGCCTGCTCCCCGCGGCGTTGGCCGTGGTCCTGACGCTCTGCGGGCTCACAGCGGCGAGCTCGCTGGGCCGCGGTCGGGCCGCGCTGCTACTGCCCGCCGTCGTCGTCACCCTCGGCCTGGCCCATCCGAACACCCTGTTCAGCCTGGCGGTCCTCGCCGTCTTCCCCGTCGGCTGGTGGCTGGGCAGGCTGGTGCTCGGCCAGGTCCGCACCGGGCGTCGCGCCGTCCCCGTCGTCGAGGTGGTCGCGGCACTCGCGGGCGGCACCGCGGTCGTGTGGTTCCTGCTGACCTCACCGGTCTTCGACGAGCTCCGCGCGTTCGACTGGCCCGCCTACCAGGGGCCCGTTCGGGCCGTCGGCGAGGTGGTCCTCGTGGCGACGAACGACACCCAACCCGCGTGGGCTGTCGCCGTCGTCGTGCTGTTCGGGCTCGTCGCCGCCTGGCTGGTGGCCGACCGGCGGTGGCTGGTGCCCGCGCACCTCGCCTCGGGGACGCTGTTCGTCCTGGCGTCGTCTCAGGAGACCGAGCTCGCGGCCGCCGTCACGGCGTTCTGGTACAACGACTCCTACCGGCTGGCCGCGGTCATCCCGGTCACCGGCGTTCTCCTCGCCGTACTCGGCATCACCGGGATCGGCACGGTCGCGCACCGGATCCAGCCCGCACGGGTGCCCGCCGACGCCGTCGCGCTCGGCACCGCAGCCGTCGTGCTCGCCGCCTCGGGCGCGATGTACGTCGGTCCGCACGCCGACGTCGTCCGCATCGGGTACCCGCCGCCCGAGGTGGAGTCCGACCTGCTGACCGCCGAGGAGAGGGACTTCTTCGCCGCGATCGACGACCTGATCGAGCCCGGGTCGGTGGTAGCGCAGAACCCGTGGAGCGGCAGTTCCCTGCTGTGGCCGCTCACCGGCCACGAGGTGCTGTTCCCGCACCTCGGAGGCGACTGGACGGCCGACCAGCTCTACCTGGCCCGGAACCTGAACGACGCCGCGACCGACCCGCGGGTCTGCCGCATCGCGCGGCGGCTCGACGTCCGCTACGTGCTGACCGGCGCCGCGGACTTCTGGCTCGGCACCCCCCGCGCCGGGAGATTCCCCGGGCTCACCGACGTCGACGGGCCCGGGTTCGTGCGGCTCGCCGGTGACGGGAACGGCAACGCGCTCTACGAGCTGACGGCCTGCGGGCGGGACGGAAGCCTCCGTAGTGGCCCGCTCTCGGGCCCATGATCACCGACTCGGAACGCGCGGCGCGCTCCGGCCCGTTCCCCGTTCCCGGGTGAAGATCACCCTCCCGCTGGCGGCAGCACTCGCCCCCAAGGTCAGCAGCGCGGAACCGGGCGGCGTGCCCCGACCCCTTCCCCGTTCCCGGGTGACGATCACCTTCACGCGAGCACCGACATCCCCCGTCAAGGTCAGCACTTCGGAACCCCGAGCAGGC
>JAKDLE010000784.1 GCA_030453005.1 Pseudonocardia sp.
GGCGATCAAGCTGATCACCGGCATCGGCGAGCCGCTGCTCGGCAGGCTGATGGTCTACGACGCGCTCGAGATGAGCTACCGCACGATCAACATCCGCAAGGACCCGGAGACGAAGCCGATCACCGAGCTGATCGACTACGACGCCTTCTGCGGTGTGGTGTCCGACGACGCACAGAGCGCGGCGGCGGGCCACACGATCACGGCCTCCGAGCTCAAGGACATGATGGACGCGGGTAAGGACTTCGCTCTCATCGACGTCCGCGAGCCGCACGAGTACGAGATCGTCAAGATCCCCGGCTCGGTGCTGATCCCCAAGGACCGCATCCTCTCCGGTGACGCGCTCGCGGAGATCCCGCAGGACAAGCCCGTCGTGCTGCACTGCAAGTCGGGTGCCCGATCGGCCGACGCCCTCGCGGCGCTGCACAAGGCGGGCTTCCCCGACGCCGTGCACGTCGGCGGCGGGGTGTTGGCCTGGGCCAGTCAGGTGGACCAGACCCTGCCCACCTACTGAACCGCCCACCTACTGAACCGCCCACCTACTGACCCCGCACGCCTCGACGGCACCGTCGTTCACCTCCCGGTGGCGGCGGTGCCGTTCGTCGTCGACGGTCGGTGAGCGCGCGCGGTCACCATCAGTGATGATCTGCCATTCTTGTACGGAGCGTCACGCTGACCTGCGCATATCGTTCCGGTTGGAGCAGTGACAAAGGTGCCGCCGCACGGGTACCGTCCCGACCCGGGAAGATCAAATGGGACCCGTGGCGCCGGGGTGCGTTACAGCCATGGCTACCTGGACGGGCCGCCGTCGGGACGGACGGCGCTCGTCGTCGGCGACGGGGGCAACGGTGGCTCAGGACTCGAAGCGGTGTGCCCTCCCGGGGTGCGACGTGGTGATCGAGGACGTCGTCGGGCGGCCTGCCCGCCGCTACTGCACGGCCGCACACCGGTCCGCGGCCCGTCAGGCCCGCCGTGCCGCCGTCGCGCTGGGCCAGGACCGACAGCTCGCGGCCACCCTGCCGTGGCTGCGCGAGCCCGAGGTGGAACCGGCGTCGACTCATCAGCCGGAGCCGACTCAGCCGGAGCCGACTCAGCCGGCTCCCGCCCGTGGTGAGGCGGAGCCGGAGCGTCCGGTCGGTCGCCGCGCCGAGGGCGCACGCGACCGCGCCGCCCGCAGGCGGGCCGCCGCCGGCCGTCCGACCGACCCGGTGCCCGGCGCCCGAACCCCCGGCCTCAACGCCCCCATGCCGCGCCGCAGGCGGGCCCTCGCCGTGCTCGGTGCGGCCGGGATCCTCGCGGGCGGATACGCCGTGGCCGCCCTCGAACCCGTGCCGGTCAGCGCCTCACCGCAGAGCGCAACCGGGGCCGAGACCGGTGCACAATGGGCGAGCCGGGCGCGCGTCGCGCTCACCTCGGTCAACAAGCAGCTCGACTCCATCGCGCAGGTCGAGGCCGAGTGGTTCGCGCTGCCGGAGGAGCAGCGCGCCGCGAGCCCGACAGCCCCGGTGGAGGCCCTGGTCGAACGCAGGCAGCTGCTGGAGCGTCGCCGGGCGATGTTGGAGTCGCAGCTGAACTCCTTCGAGTCCCTCGGTGACGCCCGCGCCGAGCTGCAGGAGTCCGAGCAGTACCTCGTGGCCGTCGAGGAGGCCCTCGCCGAGGCTCCGGCCGCACCTGCTCGTACCCCGGAGCAGGCGGCGGCCCTCGCCGCGCTCGACGAACAGCGCGACCTGCGGCTGCGCCAGCGCGACGCCCGCCGCGAGGAGCTGGCCGCGCTGGAGGGCGGCGTGCAGGACGCAGCGGCCCGGCCCGTCCCCGACGACGCCTTCGCGACCGCCGAGGTCGGCGAGGAGGTTCGCGAGGTCATCCGCGGCGAGCGCGGCGAGCCCGGCACCGAGGAACCCCCGACGCAGCAGCCCCCAGCGCAGCAGCCCCTTCCGCCGCAGCCCGACCTCGTGGGCGGACGCGACGAGCAGGAGGGCACGCCGCGGCAGGACGTCGCGACGAGCGCGCCGCCCGATCCCCGCGGCCCGGGCGACGAGACCAGCCAGCTGCCCGATGAGCCCCGCGACGTCGACGCCCGCGACCGCGACCGCGACTCCGGCCAGGACCATATGCCGGACCGAATGGGTCCCGGCGGCGGCATGGGCCCCCAGCAGATGCCACCCGGGCAACAGGGCAGGGGGTCGAGCGACC
>JAKDLE010000785.1 GCA_030453005.1 Pseudonocardia sp.
ATGATCACCTGCTGGATCTGGCTGGTGCCCTCGTAGATGCGGAACAGCCGGGCGGCGCGGTAGAAGCGCTCCACCGCGACGCCGCGCATGTAGCCCGCCCCGCCGTGGACCTGGACGGCTCGGTCGGCCACCCGGCCCACCATCTCGGACGCGAAGTACTTGGCCGCCGACGGTCCCTGCACGGTGTCGGTACCCGCGTCGAAGGCCCTGGCCACGTCGAGCACGAGCGCGCGGCCCGCGTAGTGGTCGGTGACCGAGTCGGCGATCAGGCCCTGGATCAGCTGGAACGACGCGATCGGCCTGCCGCCCTGCTCACGGGACGTGGCGAACTCGACGGACTCGTGCACCAGCCGCCCGGCCATGCCCACGCACAGCGCGGCGATGTGCGCGCGGCCGTGCGCGAGGCACTTGGCCGCGGTGAGGAAGCCCTGGTCGACGCCGTCCTCGCCGCCGATCAGCGCCTCGGCGGGGACGCGCACGTCGTCGAGGTACACGTCCGCGGTCCAGGCGCCGAACTGGCCCATCTTGTGGTCGCGCGGCCCGATGCTCAGTCCCGGGGCGCCCGCGGGCACGAGGAACGTCGAGATGCCCCGGTTGCCGACGGCGTCGGGGTTGCTCCGGGCGAACACCATGATCACGTCGGCGACCGGGGCGTTGGTGATGTAGCGCTTGGAGCCGTTGAGCACCCAGTCGGAGCCGTCACGCCGCGCGGTGGTGGACAGGCCGGACGGGTCGGAACCCGCGTCGGCCTCGGTGAGCCCGAACGACGCGGTGACCTCGCCGGACGCGAGTCGCGGCAGCCACGACCGGCGCTGCTCCTCGGTACCGCCCTTGATCAGCACCTGCCCGGCGATGCCGTTGTTGGTGCCGAACAGCGACCGCAGCGCCGGGGTGGTCCAGCCCAGCTCGAACGCGAGCCGCGCCTCCTCCTCGACCGTCATCCCCAGCCCGCCGTAGGACTCGGGGATGGCGAACCCGTAGAGGCCCATGTCCTTGCACGCCGCGATCACCTCGGCCGGGATCGCGTCCTCGGCGTCGATCCGCTCCTCGATCGGCACCACCTCGGTGCGCACGAAGGTGCGCACGGCGGAGAGGATGTCGGTCAGGTCGCCTGCGTCCATAGCGGCACGCTACCCGGCGGTATCGGGTGCACACACCGGGTCGGCAGCCCAATCATCGCCAGGTGGGACCGTGCGGCGTGCCCGCGTCGAAGATCACCGGTTGGGTGCGTTGCCGGCTGCTCTCGGGGCGAGGAGGCGCCGGTCACGGCTGGTCGGTGCGCAGCGCCGCGATCTCGTCGGCGGAGAGGCCGAGCTCGCGCAGTATCGCCCCGGTGTGCTCGCCGAGCCCCGGCACCGGATCCATCCGTGTCCCGACCGGCGGGAGCAGCGCCGGGACGGGACCGTTCGGGGTGTCGACCTCGCGCCACCGTTCCCGGGCGGCGAGGTGGGGGTGGGCCAGCACGTCGCCGACGGTGTTGTAGCGGGAGTTGCCGATGCCTGCGGCGTCGGCGGCGGTCTGGATCACGGCGAGGTCGGTGCGGGCGCACCAGGCGCCGACCTCGGCGTCGAGCACCTCGCGGTGCCCGACGCGTCCGGCTGCGTTGCGGTAGCGGGGATCGTCGGCGAGGTCGTGGCGACGCAGGACGTCGCGGGCCAGGCGCTGCCACTCGGCGTCGTTGGTGGTGCCGAGGACGACGGTGTGGCCGTCGGCGGTGCGATAGGCGCCGTAGGGCGCGACGGCGGGGGAGCCCATGCCGACCGGCTGCTGCTCGACGCCGGTGTGGCGGGTGTGGTGCAGCGCGTAGCCCATCAGCTCGGTCATCACGTCGAACATCGCGATGTGGGTCGTCCCGCCGCTGCCGTCGGAGGTCCGCCGGAACAGGCCCGCGAGCACGGCGATCGCGGCGTAGAGCCCGCTGGAGGTGTCGGCGAACGGGGGTCCCGCCTTGGCCGGGTCGCCCGCACGGCCGGTGATCGAGCAGGCCCCCGACTCGGCCTGCACCAGCAGGTCGTAGGCGCGCTTGTGCGACAGCGGCCCGCCCGGGCCGTAGCCCGAGATCTCCACGCCCACCAGATGCGGGTGGCGCACCGCGAGCTGCTCGGCCCCGCCGCCGAGCCGGGCCGCGGCGCCGGGGGCGAGGTTGGACAGCAGCCCGTCGGCGCGGGCGAGCAACCGGTGCAGGCCGTC
>JAKDLE010000786.1 GCA_030453005.1 Pseudonocardia sp.
CTTGAGGTCGGGCAGGCCCTTGACGCGGATGGTGCGCACGCCATCGGCGGCGGTCAGCCCGTCGGGTCCAGGATCGTGAGCTCGCCGAAGTAGGCGCGATGGAACCCGCGGTCGCGGGTCAGCAGGCGATCGGCCTGGACCGATGCGTGGGCGCCGACCAGGAAGTCGGCGACGACCCGGGTCCGCGGCCCTCCCGCGGCCCGGTAGGCACGCCATGCGGTGCCTGCGGACCGAGCCGCAGCCGAGGTGGTCGCGCTGAAGGCGGCTCCCAGCGTCGCGAACGCGGCGTCGGCCGCGGCGGTGTCCGGGAACGCCGCCGCGGTCTCCGCCCACACCACGGCACACACGACCAGGGCGCCCTCGTCGAGGCAGCGGTCGAGGGCGACCCGGGACCGTGGGCCGAACGTGGTGTCGGCGCCGAGGACGTCGAGCAGCACGTTCGTGTCGAGAGCGGTGATCATCAGGGGAGCTCGGCGGATCCACGGAGCTCGTCCATCACGGCATCCGTACCGCCCGGCAGCGACAGGATCCCGTAGATGGCGTCGACGGCGCCGCGTCCCCGCACCTTGCGGGCGACGAGTGCACCGCCCTCGTCGGTGAAGTCGAGTTCCTGTCCAGGTGCGATCCCCAGCCGATCACGAAGCTGCTTGGGGATCGTGACCTGGCCCTTCTCCGACACCGTGGATTTCATACCGTAAGAGTACGAAATCCTACCGCGAAGGCAACGTTGTCGGCCGGGAACGATCGTGCACACCGCGCTGTCGCCGTGCGCAGGTCGTGCCGTGTGCACGGCGGCAGCGACCTGTGCACGGTCGCTCGTTCGCCGCTGCGTTCACCGGAATCCTCGCTCAGCCAGCGCACAGTCGGGCCAGCGCCCAGCCCAGCGCGATCCCGACGGCGTCCGCCAGCGCGTCGCGCGGGTCGGCACTGCGCCCGATGGGCAGCAGCCCCTGCAGCACCTCCGACCCGATCGCGTACGCGACGAGCCCGGTGACGAGCGCGCCGTGGGGCAGCCCGGCGCGCCGGCCGGTCAGGGCGAGGGCGGCGAAGACGGCGAGGTGGACCAGCGTGTCCGAGCCCGGGAACCCCGACGGCACTCCGGACGCGGGGGTGAACAGGACGGCGAGGCTCACCATGGCCGCGACGACGAACGGCAGCGCGCGCCACGCCGTCGGCGGCTGACGTCCTTGGGTCACCGCCGGGACTCTACGTGCGCCCGGTCGGCTTCAGCCTTGCTCCGCCGCCCACTTCGCCAGCCGCCGGTCGGCCTCCTCCGGGCTGACGTCCTCCACCCGCGTCATGATCGCCCACCGGTGCCCGAACGGGTCGATCACCGAGGCGAACCGGTCACCGGTGACGAACGTGCTCGGCTTCTCCCGCACCACGGCCCCGTGCGCGACGGCGGCGGCGAACACCGCGTCGACGTCGGACACGTAGATGCAGGTGGACTGGCTGATCGACGCGGAGCCGGTGGGCACGACCAGCTCGTAGGCCTCGTTCGGGTCGCCCAGCTGGAGCCTGCCGTGGCCGAAGTCGAGTTCGGCGTGTGGCACGGTGCCGTCGGGGGAGTCCATCCGCTGCACGGTCGTGGCGCCGAACACGGCCTCGTAGAAGGTGATGGCGCTGGCGGCGGGCGAGCAGACGAGGAACGGGGTGAGCGTGGTGTAGCCCTCGGGGGCGCCGTCCAGAATCGTCATGTCGGCCAGGGTCCTACGCTGGCGCCGTGTCGTCTTGGACGAACGCGACGGACCTGAACCGCACCGCCAGCACGAAGGGCGTGCTACGGCCGGTGGAGACCGCCCGGCGCGCCGACCTGCAGCGCGAGCATCCCGTCGACCCCGCACTGGCGCCCTTCGTCGAGCGGTACTGGTCCGTGCGCTGGGACCGTGTCGGGCTCCCGCCGTTCCGCTCGGAGGTGCTCAGCCATCCGGCGGTGAACCTGTCGCTGGAGTGGGGCGACCCCGGTTCGTCGTCGACCTGACTGACCGCGGCCGGGTCACCGCGGCGAAGTTCCGGCCCGGTGGCTGGACGGCGCTCACGGGCCTTCCGCCCGCCCCGAACGCGATCGGGCCGCTCACCGTCGATCTCGGGTTCGCTCCCGGCGAGCTGCTGGCGGCCATGGCCGTGCTCGACGACGACGCCGCCCGGGCGACGGTCCTCGACGCGGCGCTCGCCCGGGCGGTG
>JAKDLE010000787.1 GCA_030453005.1 Pseudonocardia sp.
GTCGTCCGCCGGCCGACGCTCCCCGGCGGCAGGAGGTGCGGGTGCGTCTGAGCCCCGCGGAGGCCGATGTTGTCGGCGCGGCCGCGCAGCGTGAGGGGTTGTCGGTCGGCGCCTGGGTCGGGCAGCTCGCCGTGGGGCGCGCGCAGGGGCAGACGGATCCGGTGCCGGTGACGTGGCAGAACCTAGTTGCCGAGCTGATCCGCTTCCGCGCCGATGTCAGCCGGGCCGTGGACCTCATCCAGCAGACCATCCCGGGCACACGGTCGACGAGCGCTGTCGGCTTGGCCGGTGAGCTCCTGGGTCGGGTCGACGCCGCGACGGCCGCAGCCCTGGCAGCCGGCATGCGGGGCCGGCGAGCGGGCGCACGCGACCGGCGTCCGGGTCGGTGATCACCAAGGTCGTGCACGGCTGGCGCCCGGCCGGGTTGCTGGCCTACCTGCTGGGCCCGGGCACCGCTGAGGTGCACCGCTCGCCTCGGGTCATCGCGAGCTGGGACGGTCTCGACGCGGGCTGGCAGCCGGAACGGACGGGGCCTTCCGAGTACGACCTGCGGCTGGGTCCGTTGGTGGACGCGCTGCACGCGCCGGCGGTCGCTGCGGGCTTGCCCACCCGCGCGCCCTGCAACGGGCCGAAACGCGGGTACGTGTGGCACTGCTCGGCCCGGCTCGCCGCGTCGGACCGCACGCTGGATGACGGGCAGTGGGCGGACATCGCCCGGGAGCTGCTTGATGGCGCGGGCATCGCCGAGCGCGGCGATCCGGGCGGTCCGCGTTGGGTGGCGATCCGCCACGCGGATGACCACATCCACATCGCGGCCGTCCTGGTGCGCCAGGACACCGGCCGGCGGTTCTGGCCCCATCACGACTACCCGAAGCTGCGTTCGACCGCGCGGGCCATCGAGCAACGCCTCGGTCTGATCGTCACCGCCGTGGCCGACGACACGGCGGCCCGGCGTCCTGGTCGGGGCGAGGTGGAGAAGGCGGCCCGGCAGGGGCGGGGTCCGGCGCGACCTGAGCTTCGTCGTGCCGCGCGCGAGGCGGCGATCCGGGCGGGCGGGCCGGAGGCGTTCGTCACGGAGCTTCGGGCGATGGGCTACCGGGCTGAGCTGCGGCGCGGGCCCTCGGGGGACGCTCTGGGCTACCGGATCGGGAGAGCGGGTGACCTCACGGCCGCGGGCGGGCAGGTCTTCTACAGCGGCAGCAAGCTCGCCCCTGATCTGTCGTTGCCGCAGCTGCGCCGCCGATGGGCCCAGAACCCGGGCCGGCCGAGCCAGGCTGGGCGGCCGTCGTCGGCGGAGGCCGAGAACGTCGTCGTTCGCGCCCGCGTGGCGGTCGGCGCGTCGGACGCGCGAGAAGGCGTCGATGGCATCGCCCATGCGACCGGCGATGTGTTGGCCGCGCTGACCGCGATCGACACGACCAACAAGCACGGCTGGACGGATGCCGAACAACGGTACGAGCGGGCCTCGCGGGCGCCGGGTGGGCAGGTTCCCGACGTCGGCCCGGTGGGGGCGGAACTGAGGGTGCTGGCCCGGAGGCTGCTCGCCGCCCGCGGCTTCCGCGGGAAGGACGCGGCCGGCTCGGTGGCCCTGGCGATCGCCCTGGCCGGGCTGATGCAGGAGATCGCGGCCTGGCAACGCGACCGCGACCGTGCGCATCAGGCTGCTGCGGCCGACGACGCCGGCGCCCGGCTACGAGCCCACCACCTGCCGCAGCGCGATCGGGTGCCCGCCTCCAGCCCCGTGCGGGGGAGCGGGAGGGAACGCGCCCGGTTCTCCCGGGAGCCAGGCTCGGCGTCACAGGTGGTGTCGGAGAGCGAGGCGGGGATGACGCGACGATCAACGGGCCCGCGGCCGTGACGCGCGGCAGTGACCAGGCCGTGCTGGCGATCGTGCGGCTGGTCGGCGCCCAGGACACGGCCGTCACGGTCCAGCATCCGGGCACGGACGAGGCGGCTGTGGCGGTGCGGATCGGGCGGACGCTGCTGTATCTGCATCAGGAGACGACGGCCGAGCACTTCCTCAACGTCTGGCTGGAGAGTCACGAGGCGGCCAAGGCGCTGCCGGTCAATGCCGACCGTAGGAGCATCCGGGGCTTGCGGGGGATGCCCGAACCGGGTGTCGTCGTCAACGCGATCGGCCGTCCGGCGTCCAGCGTGACCATCGTCGGGGAGGGGGAGCAGG
>JAKDLE010000063.1 GCA_030453005.1 Pseudonocardia sp.
AGCCGGCGCCGCGGCGCGGCCGGGGCAAGACCACCGAGTAGAGGGGGCGCCCCGCTCCCGACGGCCCGGACACGCGCATGGACCCCGCAGCCGCAGGAACCGGTCGAGGACGGCCCGGATGTGCTGGTCGTGGTGGCCAGCGAGCTGCGCGACAACCCCCGCGCGGTCTGAGTCTGAGGTTGACCGCCGACGTGCCCGGCTGGGTCGACCCCACGGTCGCCGACGAGGAGATCGGCGGCGTAATCCGGGGGCGAGCGGATCGGATGGGCACGGATCCGGGCGGCGATGGCCCAGGCGGGTGCCCCGCCTTCCCCGCGATCACGGGCACCTCGGTGCCCTGGACGTGTCGTCATATGGGGGTACTTGCGGCAGTTCACCCCGCAGGCCAGCCCTGGCCGCGGTGCAGTTCGCCACCCGGCACCGCGGCGGCCGAGCTGCTCTCGGCAGTGTGGAGATCCTGCGCACGCTCAACGCCACCGGCACCCACCGGCACCCGCCGGGTCCCGGCGGGCGCCCCGACGGGGATTCGTGCCCACCCGCTGGCGCGGCTACCTCGACACGGCCCACGCGGCGGGCAACACCAGCGCGCCTACCGGCACTTCTGGGAGCTGTGCACCCTTTACTGGGGCTGCGCGACGGGGGGTTACGCACCGGGGACGTCTACGTGCCCGGGTCGCGCCGTTACTCCGATAGTCGCCCGACCCGGCGGTCGCGCTGGCCGCGGTCGCCGACGAGCTGGCCAACGCGCTCGGCGATCTCGAGCAGGTCTTGGCCGCCGGTGACGGCCCGGTCCGGCTCGACGACGCCGTCGAGCCGGTGATCCCCCCGCTGACCGGCGCCGCTGCCCGTCGGCGGGTCGACGATCTCGGCGTACCTGACCGAGCTGGCCCGGGCCGGGGCCAAGGTCGGCACGATGAGTCGGCGCTTGTCGGCGATCCGGTTCGCCCACCAGCTGCGCGACCTGCCCGACCCCACGACCGGGGCCTGGGTGGTCGCGGTCTGGGAGGGCATCCGGCGCACCCACGGCGTCCCACCCGAGCAGCCGCCCCGCTGATGCCCCCCCGAGCTGCTCGACGTGCTCACCGCCTGCCTCACCACCAAGACCTGGAAGACCCGCGGCCGCCCCCGCGGAGGCGGACCTGGCCGGTCTGCGCGACCGGGCGCTGCTGGTAGGCCACCCGCGCGTACAGGTCAGCTTCGTACGGCCGTTCCGACATGGCATTGAGGACACAACTTGTGGGACGCGACACGCAATCGTGCCGTTCCATTTCCAAGGAAACCGGAACGCCCGGCCGGTCCCCGGAAGCGAAGAGCTACCGCTACCGTCACCCTGGCGTAGCCGGGTGAAGTCGGCCGCGAAAGGCCCGTCGAGGCCGCGGTCGCTGCGCGCGAAGGTGCCCGCGGGCGGCGGGGGAAGGCTGGCATGGACGGCGGCGCGCCGATGACGTTGGGCATCCGCTGGGTGAGCAGCAGCCCGCCGTCCCGGCCGGCGAGCAGGCGGGCAGCCCGCGGGCGTCTTGGTCAAGCGGGGGCCGGCGCGCAGCAGCGGCCGGACGCGCAGCGGGATGCGGTAGGTGCCGGGTGCAGCTCAGCCGGAGGGCGTCGCGACGGCCTGGCTGTCCGTCGCCGCGGTCGGGCAACCGAGCCCGTCGCCCCTACCGGAGCGCGATGGCCCGCATCCAGGTACGCGTCGGCGAGGTGCGACTCAGGAGGACGGCCAGCACTCCGGCCGCTCCGGTGAGCAACGACATGTCGCTCGCGGCGAGTGCGATGACATCGTCCGAGTGCGCCAGGAGAAGCGCCTCCAGCTCTGCGCCCAGCGCGGACGCCCGCGCCTCGCCCGCGTGCAGCGCGAAGGCATCGGCAATGGCCAGCACTCCGGCGGCTCCGTGACACACCCCGAGACGGGACGACACCGGCGCCGTGTCCAGGTGGAAGTCCGGGTCGAACGCGGCGCAGTAGGAGGCGAAAGCCGTCGCCGCACATGCTCGGAGCTCGGGGGCGTCGAGCACCTCACCGGCCTCGTGGAGCATCCAGGAGATTCCGGGGGTGCCGTAGCACCACGCCTGCCGCCGAGACGGCTCATCGCTGCTCCGGTGTCCGCTGCCGCCGGCCGGTGGCCAGGTGACGATGCCGTACCGATCAGTACCGGCCTGGTCCACCAGCCAATCGCACACCCGGCGCAAGGCCTGCCGGAACTCGGGATCCGCCCCCGCGGAGAGCGCCGCGGTCAACGCAGCGGCCACGCCCGCCACTCCGTGCGCCAGGCCGGTGTTGACCTGACCGAGTCCCCATTGCACGCGAGGATCGCCCAGCCCGTCGCCGAACCGCAACCCACTCAGCAGGTTGTCGGTGCAGAGCGAGACGAGATGACGAGCCGCCGGGCCGACCGGTCCCTGCCCGTCGGCGGCCAACGCCAGCACCACCCCGGAAGGACCGGAGACCACGTCGTAGTCCCGCCACGCGAGAGGAGTGGTGCGCCACAACCGCGCTGTCGTCGCGTCGGTCAACGCGGTGCGGACGAGATCACGCAGTGCCCCGAGGCTCGGGTCGACCGCCTGCGCCGTTGTTGCACCCAGCAGGATCCCGGCCATCCCACCACAGAGCGCCGGATGGCCGGCACCGCTCGAACTGTGCTGCAACCATCGCCGCAGAGCCGCCAGGCCCACCTCGACAGTCGGGGCGGGTCCCAGGATCGTGCACAGTCCGGCCAGCACGGCCGGCCCGGCGTCGATCCCGCCGTCGGACCGCCGGGTTGACCTTCCGTACTCGTCCAGGACGAGCAGCGCCAGATCCATCACTTCCGGCGCCGCCGTCGCCGTTCGCGGAACGTGTGCCGTCGAGGCCCACTTCACCTGGCTCGCCTCCGGTTCCCGTCGCTCCACGGGTTCGGCACGACCGAACCCGTGGAGCACACCACATGCTGCCGGCCGGTCGGCCGTCAGCTCTGTGCCTCGATGACGGCTGGCTCGAAGACACAGGTCGACGTACACCCGCCCGTGCAGGTGAAGGTGCACCCGTTGGTGCAGTCGCCCTGACTGAATCCCGAATCACTCGCCGCCAGCTTGAAGTTGCTCACCTGCTCCGACAGCTCCGTGACCTGGGCCTCCAGGTCTGCAATGTTCAGACGCTTCTTCTCGTCTGCCATGTCGGTCCTTCCTCGTGTATGGGTGGTCTGGAAATGTTCGGATGGATGGCCTGATCGCTGGAGGAACCGTCCTGCTACGGGTGGACCACGTGCCCGCGGCGTCATCGCTGGCACCGGTTGCCGCGATCGGGCCAGCTCGCCAAGGCTCGGTCGGCGAGTGCGGCAGGCGACGCGTCGCATGGCAGGCGCAGGAGCACCTCGGACACGTGCGGTCCGTCCGGCGCGGTGATCAGGAGTTCGTCCGGGGCCGGGAGCATCTCGGCGACAATCAACGGCCGCGCCGCGCGTTCCACCGTTCGCAGCGCGAACAGGCTCTCGAGGTCGCACGCTCTGACCCCACGCGCGCCCGGTCCGAGCACGACGATCCATCGAGGCAGGCCGCGCGTCCGACGAAGCCGCTCCAGAGCATGGATCCGAGCAGCGAGAGGCGCCTCCGGGTCCCACAACTCGGCATCGACGATGCGCCACTGCTCCGGGCTGACCACCATGGACGCCACCGTGATCCGTGGCATGTGTGTCCGCTCCGGGAACAGCCCGAGCGAGTACTGCAGCCGCCGCGGCACCCACCCCGTCGGGCGGGGTCCGGCGGCCAGAAGTGCGTGGCTGAGACGATCCCAGGGGGGCTGCACGGACCGCGTGGCGTGGTAGATCGGCCAGATCTGCTTGCCTTCCACCTCCGCCACCAGGCGTCGCGCCGAGCGGCGCAGGCAGATCGCCGAGAGCGGCACGTAGTCCGTCGTGTTCTGGTCGCCGTCCAGATAGCTGGTGGAGTCCGGGTCCCCGGTCCAGAGCCGGGTGTAGCGAGGGGGGCGCACAGGGGTGGGCGCCCGCCCCCACCGCGGGGGGGGGGGGGGGCGCTCCGGGGGCCCCCCCCCCCGACCCGACAGCGGGGGGACGAGGACCTCGACGAACGGCACGCCGCTCCGCTGCGACATCTCCTCCAGGAACGCCCGGTAGGCCCGCACCTGCGGTACCTCACCGTGCAGCCTTTCCAGCTCCGTCGCGAACCGGGCGTCAAGCGAGCCGGCCGGAACGACCTCGTTCAGGACGGTGCAGGCCGCGTCGCCCGGCGCCGATACCCGCAGGATGCAGTCCACTGGCCAGTCGAGCTCGATTCGCGCCACGCCGAGGGAGTCGAGGAGCGCAGCCCCGACGTCCACCGATACCGCACCGTCGAGACGGTCACCCAACCAGCGCAGGAGAGCCGAGTACGGCGAGGACGGGTCTCGGCCCGGTTGCCAGGTGGCCGGCCGGTGCGCGGACGCGACATGAGCGGTCGTGTCTCGGACGAGCAGATCGAGAAGTGGACCGGACCGGTCGTCATGTTCTTCGCCCGAATCCGTACGGCCCGCGGCGGAATCCGCGCCGATCGCCCCCAGGACCCTGACGACCTGCTCGATCGAACGCTGCACATCCGAGGCCACCGACGCAGGAAGGGGGTCGGCGAGGCGTCGGTACACGTCCAGCCAGCCCGCTGCTTGGTGCTGATCGCCACCCGTCGCGTGATCGGCACTCGGCTCCATCGGCATCCACCGAGCCGGGCGCCGGGCCGGTGGCACGCTGACTTGCACCGCCCCGATCGAGCAGAGGTGGGTCATGAACGCGCGGAAGGCCACCGACTCGTCGGCACGAACCTGGAGCAACCGCTCGAGCTCGAACACCGTCAGGAGCTGATCGGCAAGGGCTGTCGTCACCGCGTCGAGCAGCGCTGTCCGGACCAGAGTGGTCTCGGCGACACCGGCTGCGCCGTCCGCCTCTCGTGGCCCCCAGAAGTGCAGGCGCTCGCCGCCGGCACGACGTAGCGGGGCCAGCGCGAGGCGACCGATGTCGGAGCGGCAATCAGCGGCGGACGGCGCACGGCCGCGGACCTCGTAGAGGTTCTCCATCCAGGCGTCGGCGATCCGAGGCCCCAGACGCAGCACCTGGCCAGCGGCCGCGCCGTCGACCCGGAGTAGCGCAGCGTGGCTCAACCAGTCCCGGGGGGTGCTGCTCGTCGCCGCCCTGGTGACGAGCTGCCAGAGGTACGACCGTCGCTCGCGCATCCGCTTGGCCGACCTGCGGGGCGGCGCGTACTCGTCGATGACGGCTCGGTAGGTCTCCGGGGAGCTTCGCGCGAGCGCTCGGCGGGCGACCGGCGAGCTGGCGACGATCTCCAGTGGGAGCACGTCGAGTCGTTCCTGTTCCGATACCAGCGCGGAGTCAACGGCGTGCGCGGCCAACGTGAGCACGGCTGCTCGCGTCGTCAGCTCGGCACATGCCTCGACGGCGGACCCGCACGGCCCGCACAGCCGGGTCGCGAGTTCGGTGAGCATCGCGCAATCGCCCGAGGTGACCGGGAGCTCGGCCCGGTGCAGCCGTCGCCGCAGCGACAGGACAACCGCCCGTTCCCTGGCGGAGAGCTCTGGTCGGGGGACCAGGCGGGTACCGAGCACCTCGGCCGCTCGCGCCGCCGCACTGACGTACCTCGCCCGTGCGGTCTCCTGCGCACGCACACCCGCGAACAGGTCGGGCGCTGCCGCAGCCAACCAACTGGACACCGGCAGACCCGCGACACGCAGCATCCCGGAACCGCCGATGACCTCCGATCCGGTGCTCATCTCGGTTGGTCCGGATCTGCCAGGAGCGCCTCGGTCAGGACCGCCTGCCACTCGCTGGTGAGGCCCGCGCGGTTCCAGTGGAAGGCGACCACACCGGCCGCGGTCCGCCGCGGGCCGCGTCGCGCCGCCGACGTGTCGAAGTACTCTCGCCGCCACCGCTGCGCGATCGCGAGCACGGCACGCCGGAAGGACTCGACCAGACACCGATCGTCCGCGTCGAGTGCATCGGCGAACAGGTCGGGCGACTGCCAGCCTTCCTGCACGAGCGGGGCGAGCTCCATGAAGGGCGGAGTGGCGAGCAGCTCACCGGGCAACCTGCGGTGCCAACGATCACGAAGCTCGGTCCAGACACCGAGGTCCTCGAAGCCGGTGATGGCTAGGCCGTCCAGTACGGCGCGCACCATCAGAAGCGACATCACCCAGGATGGCCGACTCACACCGCGAGAGTGGCCGTCCAGCCACGTGAGCGAGTCTGCCTCGAAGAGCTCGTGGGCATGCTCCATCGACGCTGCCCCGCCGAACAGCGCCGATTCCGGCTCGTAGCATCCGGGGACACAGTCGGCAACGAGACCGTCGGCGCGCCAACTCAGCGCCGCAGCAGCCACTTCAGCCGCCAGTTCGCCGGTATCAGCAGGCCCACAGGCGAAGCGCAGTCGCAGGCCGGGGGCTTGCGCATGTGAAAGAACCGGGTCGCCGTCCCCTCGGCCCGTAGCCTCCTGGCCACCGCCGCGACCTCCCGGCACAGGGCCGGGTATCCGGACCGCCCGACGGTCACGCCGAGCTGGATCCAGTCCGCTGGGGGTTCGCGCAGCGCGGCAAGGCCCGCGGCGACGAAGACGTCACGGCTGGGCTCGAATGCTGCCCGGCTGTCGGACCTGTAGCTCTGCGCGCAGAGTGCCAGGAACTGCGGGACCGGCATGGTCGCGCCAGCGACCGTCACGATATCCGACACCATCGCCTCGCTCCAACGCGGCTGCTGCACCATCACATGCCACGCTGACGCCTGACCGTTCCGCTCCGAGTGCGCCGCACGTCGCCCCAACCGCTCTCGCAACGTCCTTGCGACGTCAGTCCGCGGGGCCGGCCACGGGAGCTGATCGCCGAGCGTGTGGACCCAGACCGGTGACGACGGCACCCGACGCACGCCGTCAGGGCGGCTCACCCACGTTCCGTGCAGATCTGTGCATCACGACGGTGACGCCCGGGCTCTATCGGAGGCACGGCACCGCAACGCCAGGTCGGGGACGAACGAGAGCGGGGTTTGCCCGCGAAAGATCAGGTGAGGTCATGGCTGATTCGCTCCTCGACGTGCGCATCGGGCTGCTCGGCGGGTTCGAGGTCTGGAACGGCGAGACAGCGATCCGACTGCCGCTCGCAGCGCAACGTCTGCTGGCTGTCCTCGCCCTGCGTGACAGAGGTCTGCATCGCACCTCGGCGGCTGAGCTGCTGTGGCCGGCCGGACGGCGTGGTCGAGCCGCCGCCAACCTCCGATCGGCCCTGTGCCTGGCCCGGCGTGTCGAGGGGACCACCGTGATCGAGTGCGATGGTCAGCGGCTGCGGCTCGCCTCGGACATCGGCGTCGACCAGCAAAGCGCGTCGGTTATCGCGCACCACCTCATGGGGTCGGATCGGCACAGTCCACCAGGCGCGATCGGGCGAGAACTCATCTCGGCGCTGAGTCGCGCGCTCCTACCGGACTGGCTCGACGAGTGGCTGCTGCTGGAACGTGAGCGGTGGGACCAGATCCGCCTGCATGCCCTCGAGAAGCTGGCACTCGATCTGCTGGCAGCCGACAGTTACTACCCGGCGCTCGAAGCCGCGTATGCGGCTATCGCGGTGGACCCGGTACGCGAGAGCGCTCACCGGACCGTCATGCAGGTGTATCTCGCCGAGGGCAACACGGTTAGCGCACACAAGCACTACCAGCGGTATCAGGCATCGGTGCAGCGTGAGATCGGCGTACCGCCGTCTCGGCAGATGACCGACCTGCTACGCGTCGCGTCCGGGCACTGAGCCGGGACCGGCGGACCGAACCGTGCTCTGGAAGAATAGATGCGCTCAGGACGCGCGACCAGCACAACCCCGATCGGAGCGATCGGCACTAGAACAAGTGTTCGGGCATCGTGTACGGCGTGGGGTTGGCGGCGAGCCGGACCGGGGAAGGGCCCGGGCTTCGCCGCTGATCCCCGAGGGTGTGCGGTACCCGTGAGCAGGTCGTAGACGGCCTCGAATTCGTTGTCGTGCTGACGGAGCTTACGAGCAACGTCGGTCGGGTCTGGCGCGGTCATCCGTGGCCTGTACTGGCAGGCTCCCTGCCGGCTTCTCTACCGGCGGATCCTGTTCGGGGACGGCGCGCCGGCCGGCATCACGACGATGGACTGGCTGCTATGACGGCCAGTACCTCGGCTGGGTCGGGGCCGATCGACCGGAGGTAGTGGGCGACGCCGCCGCGGAAGTATGCGGAGTCGCCGACCGCGAGCCGCTCCACCCGGTCGGCGAACCGGAGCTCGACCTCGCCGGAGAGCACGACGACTAACTCGTCGCCGTCGTGGTCCTTGAACGTGCACGGCGTCGAGGTCGCCGGTGGGTAGAGCACGAACGGCATCATCTGTTTGCCCGCGATCCTGGTCGCGAGGCCGAGGTAGGTGGAGCCGCCCGGCGGAGCGGCCGCGTCGCCCGGGTCGCGGAGCGTCGCGCGGCTGATCTCGACCGGGCTGGTGCCGTCGGGATCGCCGAACAGCTCGGCCACGTCGACGCCCAGGGCACCGGCCAGCTTCATCGCCACCGCGATCGAGGGCGTGCTGTGGCCCCGTTCGACCTTCGACAGGTACGACTTCGTCATCCCCGCCCGGTCGGCCAGCGCCTCCAGGGTCCACGCCCGCTCCCGCCGCAGCATCCGCACCGTTGCTATCCCCACCGGCACCCCACCTCGCCCGATCCGCTCCCGAACCCTGATCCCGGTTGCCTGCTCATGATCGCGTCGCGGCCACTCGTCACGGCGCGGCGGGCCACCGCGCAGGCCAGGTGCACCAGCAGCACCGTGCCCGCCGTGTCGCCCTCCGCTGGGAGGATCGCGAGCGCCACCACGTGCAGCGTGTACAGCGTCAACGGGGCGGCGCCCACCGCGGCGGGCACCCAGACGAGCCGCCCCGACAGCCGCGCCGCCAGCAGCATCAGCCCGAGGACGGCCAGAGCGGTTCCGCTGGTGTGGGCCAGGTCGAGCGGCGTGCCGGAGTGTGGGATGTCCACGGCGAGCCACCACCAGGTGTCGGTGGGGGTGCTGCCGTACTGGCGCTCCCCCAGCACTTCCGGGTCGAGCGTCGCACGGCCGACCCCGACCAACACCGCCGAGGTGACGGTGGCCAGGCCCGCCAGCACCCCGCCGACGGCCAGGAGTCCGACCGCCGTGTCGGTGCGGCGCAGGTCCAAGCGCCCGACGGCGAGGCCCACCAGCAGGTACGTGGTCCAGGGCAGCACCGGGTAGTAGCCGGTGAGGGTCAGCGTGACGAACAGCTCGCCCGGCTCGGCGAGCGAGGACAGGTCGGCCTGCGGCCCGGGACCGTCGGGCAGGCCGGCGCGCAGCAGGTGGCTCAGCACCGGCGCACCGACGCAGGCGAGCACCGCGCCCGCGGCGAGCACCCCGGCCGAGAGCCGCAGCAGGCCGATCGCGACGACCAGCAGCAGCCCGTAGTTGGCGAGGATCACCGCGACCGGCGGGTCGAGGCGAGCACCGGGTGAGCGGGCGGCGATGCGGCGGGCG
>JAKDLE010000788.1 GCA_030453005.1 Pseudonocardia sp.
AATCACGAGGTCAGCTCCAGGCGTCGGGACATGTCGGAGGTGAAGACGCCGCGCGGGTCGGCGGCGTCGCGGATCGTGCGCCACTCGTCGAAACGCGGGTAGCCCGCGCGGAACGCGGCCGCGCTCGTGCGCGACTCCTTGGCCAGGTAGAGCCGCCCGCCTGCGGCGAGTACGAGCTCGTCGAGCTCGTCGCAGAAGCGGTGCAGGCCCTTGGCGACCGGGAAGTCGACGGTGATCGTCCAGCCGGGCTGCGGGAACGACAGCGGCGCCGCGTTGCCCGCGCCGAAGCGCTTGAGCACGTTGAGCCCCGACTTGTACGGCGACGCCGCGATCTTCTCGACGATCCCGCGGAACGTGGCCTCCGCACCGAACGGCACCAGGAACTGGTACTGCAGGAAGCCGTGGGAGCCGTACACGCGGTTCCAGTCGCCGAACAGGTCGAGCACCTGGTAGAAGGCGGTGATGTTCTGCACCGCCCCCCGCTGGCGCTTCGGGGCCTTGCGGAACCACAGCTCGCTGAACGCGCGCAGCGTCACGCGGTTGGCCAGCCCGTTGGGGAACACGTCCGGGAACGCCATGAGCTGCGGCGCGTCGAACTTCAGCGGCTCGGAGCGCAGCTTCGCCGGGAGCTGGTCGACCGTCGCCAGCGAGCCGCGGGTCAGCACGGCGCGGCCCAGCCGGGCGCCGGTGGTGGTGGTGTCGAACCACGCGGCGGAGTAGCCGTAGGTGTCGTCGGAGCCGTCGGTGAGCAGCGCCATGAGCTCATCGAGATCGTCGGTGCGGTCGGTGTCGACCACGAAGTACGCCGACTCGGTGTGGTGCAGCTGCACGGTCGCCCGCAGGATCACCCCCGTGAGGCCCATGCCGCCGACGGTGGCCCAGAACAGGTCGTCGGCGGGCGTCAGCGTGCGCACCGTGCCGTCGGCCACGGCCAGGTCCAGCGACCGCACGTGGTTGCCGAAGCTGCCCTTGGTGTGGTGGTTCTTGCCGTGGATGTCGCTGCCGATCGCCCCGCCGATCGTGACCTGCCTGGTGCCCGGCAGTACCGGCACCCACAGCCCGAACGGCAGCGCCACGCGCATCAGGGTGTCGAGCGAGACCCCGCCGTCGACGACCGCGATCCCGCTGTCGGCGTCGACGGAGTGGACGGCGTCGAGCCCGGTCATGTCGAGGACGACGCCGCCCGCGTTCTGCGCGGGGTCCCCGTAGGAGCGGCCGAGTCCCCGGGCGATCACGCCGCGCGGCCCGGCGGCGGCGAGCGCGGCCGTGACGTCCCCGGGGGAACGGGGGGTGACGACGTTCGCGATGGTGGCGGCGGTGCGGCCCCACCCGCGCAGGCTCGTGTTCGGCATCGCGGTGAAGGCTACGCCCGCGCCCCGCTCGGTCCGGAACCTCCACCCGCGGCGCACTATCCTCGACCCCGTGACCGCGCAGCCGCCCGATCAACCGGGCATCCGGATCTCCGACGCCGATCGGGAGCGGGCCGCGGCGCGGCTCAACCAGGCCCTGGCCGAGGGCCGGATCAGCGTCTCGGAGTTGGACGAGCGGCTCTCGGCGGTCTACGCGGCCCGGTACGAGGCCGAGCTGCGCCCGCCGCTGGCCGACCTTCCCGGCGTCGACGTGGTGGCGGCCGCGGCGGCGGTGGCGGTGCCGTCCACGCCGTCCGGCCCGCCGGTGGTGCTCAGGACCGGGATGTCGACGATCAAGCGCAGCGGTGACTGGGAGGTGCCCGCGCGCCTGCGGCTGCAGAGCAGCATGGGCACGATCGTGCTCGACTTCTGCGACGCGAAGATCCTGCACCCCGTCGTCGAGATCGAGGTGGACGTCGGCGCGGGCACCGTGCGCCTGCTCGTGCCCGAGGGCTCTACCGCCAACGTCGACGACGTGGTCTCCGGCATGGGCACCGTCCGGAGCAAGGTGCCCTCGCGGCCGCGTCCCGGCGCCACGCACTTCGTCGTGCACGGCCGCACCGGCATGGGCTCGGTGACGGTGCGCCGCCGTTACGAGGTGGGTGGCCTCAAATTCTGAGCTCGACCTGCCCGCCGGTGGTGCAGCGTGCACGGTCCGATTTCGCCGACGCCGGCATAAGGTTCTTCGAGTGCATGACCAGTCGCTGGCGACATTCTCGAGCTCGGCGTCGAGCACGCGATCGTCGCGGCGGTCTCCGTCCTCATCCCC
>JAKDLE010000789.1 GCA_030453005.1 Pseudonocardia sp.
TGGGGCGCGTTCGACGTCGTCGTCAACGCGGCGGGCTACACCGACGTCGACGGCGCCGAGACCGCACAGGGCCGCGTCGACGCCTGGCGTGTCAACGCGGGTGGCCCGGCCGCGCTCGCCGCGGCCGCCCGCGCGCACGGCCAGACGCTGGTGCACCTGTCGAGCGAGTACGTGTTCGACGGGGCGTGGCCGGGCCCGATCCCGGAGGACGCCCCCGTCGCGCCGCTGGGGGCCTACGGCGCGTCGAAGGCGGCGGGGGACGTCGCCGTCTGCGGCGTGGAGCGGCACTACCAGCTGCGCCCCACCTGGGTGGTCGGCGACGGTCGCAACTTCGTGCGCACCATGCTCGGGCTCGCGACGCGCGGTGTCGAGCCGACGGTGGTGGCCGACCAGGTCGGGCGCCCGACGTTCGCCCCCGACATCGCCGACGCCGTGGGGCGCCTGCTGCGCACCGGCGCCCCGTACGGCACTTACCACCTCACCGGAGGCGGCGAGCCCGCGTCCTGGGCCGGGGTCGCCCGCGCCGTCTACGCCCTCGCCGGGCACACCGACCTGCGTGTCACCGGCACGTCCACCGAGGCCTACTTCGCCGGGAAGCCGGAGTCGGCGAGGCGGCCGCTCAACAGCGTGCTCGACCTGACCCGCGTCGAGGCCGCGGGCGTCACCGTCCCCGACTGGCGCGAGCGCCTCGCGGAGTACGTGCGGCGGGAGTAGCGCCGCGTCGAATGGCGGGGCACAATTGTGGCCATGACAGTCGAGCCGCTGCGGAACGTCCGGGACCACCTCTCCGAGTTCGTGGACCGTGCCGAGCGGGAGCACGAGCGGGTCGTGGTCACGCGCAACGGACGACCGGCCGCGGTCCTCATCGGCTATGACGACCTCGCGGGCCTCGAGGAGACGCTCGACATCCTCTCCGACCCCGACGCACTCGGCGAGATCCGCCAGGCCGAGGCCGAGGCCGCCCGGGGCGAGGGCGTGCGGGGGGTCGACGCGATTCGTGCCCTGCGGCCATCTGAGTGAACGACCCCTATGACGTGCGGCTGTCCCCCGCGGCGACCCGCGCCATTCGGGACAAGCTGCCCGAACCGGTGGCCGCCGCGGTCATCGAGTTCGTGACCGGTGGCCTGCGGTCGAACCCGCGCCGCGTCGGCAAGCCCCTGAGCCGCGAACTGCGCGGACGGTACTCCGCCCGCCGCGGCGCCTTCCGGATCAGCTACGCGATCGACGACGCCGAGCAGCTGATCACCGTGCTGCGCGTCGAGCACCGGGCGGACGTCTACCGTCCCCGCTGAGTCGACCCGGGCAGGACAGCCCACTCGCTTGGCGAGTACGCCCGCCGGCGATCAGTCGAGGTACTCGGCGACGGCCAGCGCGAAGGCGTCGAGGTCGTCGAGGTGGTCGAGATGCCGCCAGAGGCGGTCCGGGTCGATGTCCAGGTAGGCGTGCACGAGCAGGTTGCGCAAGCCCGCCGCGAGGCGGAGCCGCGTCGCCAGTTCGGGTCCGATCACACCGACCTCGGCGAGCAGCAGGAAGGCCGATCCGTAGTCGTCCGGGGTGCGGTCGGTGTCATCGGCCAAGACGTGCAACGCGACGTCGATCGCACCCTGGATCGCGACCTGCAGGTGGCGCTCCACCTGCGCCTGCACGGCCGGATCCGACCTGCGGCCGCCCGCGTGCAGCGCCCGCAGCTCGGCGAGCCGCCGCCCGATCTCCCGGAGCCTGCGGACGACGACGTCAGGATCGACCAAAGCGGCCCTCCCGTAACCGGCGGCGAGTGCCGTCGGCGAGCATCCGTCGAGCGGGGGCCATGTCCAGGTAGCGGTCGACGACACGCACCCAGTGGGAACGCCGCGCCCCCTCGTCGCGCGAGACGACCAGCGTCCCGGTCTGTAGCACCCGGTAAGCCAACGCGTCGGGTGCGGTGCGCAGGTCGACCAGGTCCACGTGCAGCGGGGCGAGCGCATGGGACAGGTCTGCCACCAGTCCCAGCAGCGCCTCGTGGTCGTCGTCCCGCAGGAGTACGGCCACGTCGACGTCGGAGTCCGCCCGCGGCCGACCGGCGGCGCGCGACCCGAACAGGTACCCCACCACGACCGCAGGCGTGGCGCCGAGGACGGAGCGCACCAACCCGGCCACCTCGACCCCCGCAGTCACCGACACGGATGCACCGTACCG
>JAKDLE010000790.1 GCA_030453005.1 Pseudonocardia sp.
GCCCGGCCCCCTCTCGGGGTGACGTAATCTCGACCCGCGTCAACCCGGCCACCCCCCCCGCGCCGCGGCTCGACCTCGGCGAGACGCTGCACGGCCACCGCGTCGCCGACCCCTACCGATGGCTCGAGGACGCAGCGGACCCCCGCACCGTGGAGTGGTCCGCCGCGCAGGACCGGATCGCCGCCGAGCATCTCGGCTCGCTGCCGGGCCGCGGACAGCTGGCGGAGCGGCTGCGTGCGCTGCTGGCCGCCGGGTCGGTGTCGGCGCCGCTGTGGCGGGCCGGGCGCGCGTTCTCGACGCACCGCGAACCGGGCCAGGAGCACGCCGTGGTGCTGGTGCGGGAGGGCGATCACGAGCGGGTACTACTCGACCCGATGGCCGTCGACCCCTCCGGGCTCACCACCCTCGACGCCTGGGTGCCCGACCTGGAGGGTCGGCGCTTGGCCTACCAGCTCTCCGCGGGTGGCGACGAGCAGTCGGTGCTGCACGTACTCGACGTCGTGACGGGCGCGCAGGTCGAACCGCCGATCGACCGTTGCCGCTACGCGAGCGTCGCCTGGCTGCCGGGCGGCGCGGCCTTCGTCTACGTGCGGATGGTGGACGCCGCCGAGGTGCCCGTGGGCGAGCAGGCCTTCCACCGTCAGATCTGGCTGCACCGGGTCGGCGAGCCGACCGACTCCGACACCCTGATCGACGGCCCCGGGCTCTACGCCGGGCACAACTACTACGGCGTGCGGGTGTCGCGCGACGGTCGCTGGCTGCTCGTCACCGGCAACGTCGGCACGGCCCGTCGTGACAGCCTGTGGATCGGCGAGGTCGGTGGCCCCCTGGAACGGCTGCTCGCCCAGGACGACGACGTCCAGTGTAACGCCTGGGTCGACCGCGACGGGCTGCTCTACCTGCACACCACCGACGGCGCGCCGCGCTGGCGCCTCGCCGTCACCGACCCCGCGAAACCGGGCCGGGAGCACTGGCGTGAGCTGGTCGCCGAGGACCCCGGGTCGGTGCTGGAAGGTGTCCGCAGGCTGGAGGATCCCGACGGGGGCGCCGCCACCCTCGTGCTGGCCCGCGCCCGGCACGCCGTCGCGGAGCTCGCCCTGCACGCCGTCGACGGCACCGCCCTTGGCACGGTGCCGCTGCCGGGGACGGGCTCCCTCACCGGCCTGTCCGTGGCCGACCGCGACACCCCCGAGCAGCGCGGCAGGCTCTGGATCGGCTGGACGGACCTGGTCACGCCGCCGCAGGTGCACCGCTACGAGGCCGGGCGGACCGTGCTCGAACGCACCGCCCCGGGCGCCGTCGAAGCCCTGGACGTCACCACCGAGCAGCGCGAGTTCACCTCCGCCGACGGCACGACCGTGCGCATGTTCGTCCTCACCCCCGCAGGCGGTACCGGGCCGCGGCCGACCCTCGTCACCGGGTACGGCGGGTTCGGCATCAGCCGCGAGCCCGCCTACTCCGCCTCGACGCTGGCCTGGGTGGCCGCGGGCGGCGCGTACGCGCTGGTGTCGCTGCGCGGCGGCGGCGAGGAGGGCGAGGACTGGCACCGCGCAGGCAACCGCGCGAACAAGCACAACGTGTTCGACGACCTGCACGCCGCCTGCGGGGCGCTGATCGAGGCGGGCGACACCACCCCCGACCAGCTCGCGATCATGGGCGGGTCGAACGGCGGCCTGCTCGTCGGGGCCGCGCTCGTGCAGCGCCCCGAGCTGTACCGGGCGGTGGTGTGCTCGGCACCGCTGCTGGACATGGTCCGCTACGAGGAGTTCTCGCTCGGCCGCACCTGGAACGAGGAGTACGGCACCGCCGCCGACCCGACGGAGCTGGGCTGGCTGCTGTCGTACTCGCCCTACCACCACGTCACCGAGGGAATCACCTACCCGGCGGTGTTGTTCACCGTGTTCGACTCCGACTCGCGCGTGGACCCCCTGCACGCACGCAAGATGTGCGCGGCGCTGCAACACGCCGACGCAGGCGACCGGCCGATCCTGCTGCGCCGCGAGACCGACGTCGGCCACGGGACGCGGTCGGTCTCGCGCACCGTCGGCCTCGCCGTCGACCAGCTCGCCTTCCTGGCCGCTCACACCGGACTGGAGATCCAGCCATGAACGACCTGCTCCCCGCACAGCCCGCGTGCGCCTCCGAGGCCGGAACCTGGTGCGCGCGGTTCTACC
>JAKDLE010000791.1 GCA_030453005.1 Pseudonocardia sp.
GTCCGTCCGCGTCCCCCCCCTCCACCCCGTACGGGTCGACGATGCGCCGTCCGAGCATCTGGTACCCGCCGCAGATCCCGAGCACCGGGCGCCCGGAGCGGGCGTGCGCGAGCACCGCGTCGGCCAGCCCGGTGCGTCGCAGCCACGCCAGGTCGGCCACGGTCGACTTCGAGCCAGGCAGCACCATGAGGTCGGCGTCGGCCAGCCGTGACGCCTCGGTGACGTAGCGCACGGCGACCCCGGGCTCGCAGGCCAGCGCCTCGGCGTCGGTGGCGTTGGAGATCCGCGGGAACCGGACGACGGCCACCCGCAACCACGCCGACCCGTGCGGCGGCGCCGGGCGCCCGAGCACGCCGTCGGAGACGACGGACAGCGAGTCCTCGGCGTCGAGCCACAGCCCGTCGGCCCACGGGATGACGCCGAGCGTCGGGCGTCCGGTGAGCGCGCGGAGCTGGTCGAGCCCGGGGGCGAGCAGCCCGGGGTCGCCGCGGAACTTGTTGATCACGAATCCGGCGACGCGGGCCTGGTCGGCGGCGTCGAGCACGGCGAGGGTGCCGAACAGGTGGGCCAGCACGCCGCCGCGGTCGATGTCGCCGACGACGACGACCGGGAGGTCGGCGGCCTGTGCGAGACCCATGTTGGCGATGTCGGCGCCGCGCAGGTTGATCTCCGCGGGCGACCCGGCGCCCTCGCAGACCACCACGTCGAACCGGCTGCGGAGCTGCGCGAGCGTGTCGGTCACGACGTCGAGCAGCGCACGTTTGCGCTCGTGGTAGGAGCGCGCGCTCACCGTGCCGTCCACCTGCCCGAGGACCACCACCTGCGAGCTCCGGTCGCTGCCCGGTTTGAGCAGCACCGGGTTGAATGCCGTGCTCGGCGCGAGCCCGCATGCGTGCGCCTGCATGGCCTGCGCCCGACCGATCTCGCCGCCGTCGGGGGTCACCACGGAGTTGTTGCTCATGTTCTGCGCCTTGAACGGCGCCACGCTCACCCCGCGCCGCGCCAGCATCCGGCAGATGCCCGCCACCAGCGCGCTCTTGCCCGCGTCCGACGTCGTACCGGCGACGAGCAGAGCACCGTGGATGTGGGCCCCGTTCACGTGGCATACCGTAGGCGTGTGCGGTTTCTCCTGCGTCCGGGCTGGCTGGCCCTCATCGCGGCCGTCCTCGCGTTCGTGGTCGCCTGCTACACCTTCCTCGCGCCGTGGCAGTTCGGCCGCGAGGCGCAGCGGCAGGCCCAGCAACAGGCGATCGAGGCGGCCGACGCGGTCCCGCCCGTCCCGCTCGCGCAGCTCTCCCCTCCGGGCACCGGTGTCGAGCAGGCGCTGGAGTGGCGCCGGGTCGAGGTGACCGGCGAGTACCTGCCCGACGCCCAGGGCCTCGTCCGGCTGCGTGTCGTCGACGGGCATCCCGCGGTGGAGGTACTCACCCCCTTCCGCACCGTCGAGGGCCGCCTGCTCGTCGTCGACCGCGGCACCGTCGAGACCACCAGCGGCGCGGTCACCCCCGACATCCCGGCCCCGCCCGCGGGCGAGGTGACGCTCACCGCGCGGCTGCGCGTCGACCAGACCGACCCCGAGGGTCGCGTACTCGACGAGGCCGGGTTCCCGCAGCTCTACGTCGTCGACTCCGGCCTGCTGGGGGCCGCCACCGGCCTCGCCCTGGAGCCCGGCTACCTGCAGCTCGCCGCCGACCAGCCCGGGGTGCTCGGGGCGATCCCGGTCGCGCCGAGCAGCGGCGGCGCGCCGTTCACCAACCTGTCCTACGCCCTGCAGTGGATCACCTTCGGCCTCATCGCCCTGCTCGCGCTGGGCTACTTCATCCGCCTGGAGCTGCTGCAACGCCGGGGCGGCCGTCCCGACCGCACCGCCCTGCGCCGCGCCCTCGCAGGCGACGACGTCCACAGCCGGTAGCCGTCTGCGGCGATCGACGAAAGTGTGCGCTCAACGCCGCGCGCGGGGCCCTGAGCGCACAATCCTGCCGATCACGGCCCGGTGGTCTCAGGGGGTGTGCGGGTGTGGCCACCGCATCGCCGGGCGCGCACACTCCCGGCGATCACCATCGCCAGCACCGCCGCGGCCGCCCCCACCAGCCGCGACAGCCAGGCGGCGCGCCGCAGGTCGGCCGGGGTGGGCGACGGGCCCGAACCCAACCGCGGGCGCTCCTCGATTCCG
>JAKDLE010000792.1 GCA_030453005.1 Pseudonocardia sp.
GGGGGTGGGGGGCGGCGGTGTGGTGGCCCTGGCGGTGGGCCGGGGTCCGCGGGGCCGGGCGCGGGTGGCGCAGGGCGGGTGCGACCTCGAACGTCAACGCCTCGGTGAGGTACCACCGCAGCTCGTGCAGCACCCGCATCGTCGGGAACACCGCGAACATGGGCCCGGCGAGCTCCGGGGAGCTGCGGTGGTCGCGGCCGCCGAAGGTGACCTGGACGACCTGCTGGCCCGCGCCGAAGCAGTCGTAGACGGTGCAGCCGGGGAAGCCGCGGTCGCGCAGCTCGTCGTGGATGCCGCAGCCGAAGTCCCCGCCGCCGGTGTCTGAGCCGAGGTTCGGGCAGGGCGTCCCCGCCGGTTTGTCGATCGCGAAGTCCGCGGACTTCGCGAAGGCCGGCACGACACAGCACAGCGCGGCGCACCTCGCGCAGTCCGCGCGCAGGTCCTGGCTCCCCGGCACGGCGGTCCTCTCCTGATGATCGCGGATCAGCCACCTTACTTCGCGTGCCGAGCGCGCCACCCACTAGCGTGTGTCCTTCCCAGATCTTCTGCATCGATGGAGAACCCATGCGCGTCGGCGTGCTTACCGGTGGCGGAGACTGCCCCGGACTGAACGCGGTCATCCGGGCGATCGTCCGCAAGGGCGTCCCCGAGTACGGCTACTCGTTCCTCGGATTCCGCAACGGCTGGCGCGGCCCGCTGGAGGCGCTCACCAAGCCGCTCGACATCCCCGCCGTGCGCGGGCTCCTCCCCCGCGGCGGCACGATCCTGGGCTCTTCGCGCACCAACCCGTTCTCGGTGGAGGACGGCGTCGAGAAGATCCGCACCAACCTGCAGAACCTCGGGGTGGAGGCCCTCATCGCGATCGGCGGCGAGGACACGCTCGGCGTCGCCACGAAGTTGCACGAGATAGGCGTCAACGTCGTCGGGGTGCCCAAGACGATCGACAACGACCTGTCGGGCACCGACTACACGTTCGGCTTCGACACCGCGGTGAACATCGCGATGGAGGCGATCGACCGGCTGCACACCACCGCCGAGAGCCACCACCGGGCGCTGATCGTGGAGGTCATGGGGCGCCACGCCGGCTGGATCGCACTGCACGCGGGCATGGCGGGCGGCGCCAACGCGATCCTCATCCCCGAGGTGCGCTTCGACATCGAGCAGGTCTGCAAGTGGGTCGAATCCCGATTCCGGATGGACTACGCGCCGATCATCGTCGTGTCCGAGGGTGCCATGCCCAAGTCGGGGCCGGAAGGGGAAGGCACCGAGGTGCTGCGGACGGGCGAGAAGGACGCGTTCGGGCACGTCCGGCTCGGGGGCATCGGCGACTGGTTGGCCCACCAGATTGAGCAGCGCACGGGCAAGGAGGCCCGCACCACCGTCCTCGGGCACGTGCAACGCGGCGGCACCCCCACCGCCCGGGACCGCTGGCTCGCCACCCGCTTCGGCCTGCACGCCATCGACGCCGTGCACGATGGGGCCTGGGGCCAGATGACGGCGCTGCGCGGCACCGACATCACCATGGTCCCGCTGGCGGAGGCGACGAAGGAGCTGAAGCTGGTGGACCCGGCCCTCTACGCGGAGGCCGAGGTCTTCTTCGGCTAGCGCCCGCCCGCGCAGCCCCAGCCGGGTCCTCGCAGCCCCAGCCGGATCGTCGCAGCGTGCGGGGGCGCTGCGCGACCGCGTGCAGGCTGCGCGACCACCGAGTGCTGCGCGAGGGCGGCGAGACCGACGGCTCGGCTCCCGTCTCGTGGCGATCCACACCGGGCCCGCGCCGCCCACGACGCCCGCGACGCCCTGAGCGGCTGGTCCGCAGCGGTCGAACCGACGTGGGCCGCGGCGAAGATCGCCGCGAACTGCACGTGGCTGTGCCGGCGAGGACCGCAGCGTGCGGTGGATCACGATCACCGCCCGGCTCTCCTGATCACCGGGGTCGACCGCGGTAGCCAGTGCAACCGGAGTGCCGCCGCAGCGCGCATCCCCCGCTGGGCGCGGGGAGCAGGCGGGCAGGACCCGACCAGGGACGCCGTACTTGCGGCACACCGGTGCGCGGACGCGGACCCCGCCGGGTGCCCGCCTCATCGAGCAGGCGCGCGGCGTCGCGCGTCTCCAGCCCGGTGCCACGCAGGTCGCACCTCGTTGCGCGAGGCCGCCGCATCTCGCAGACCGGGC